>NZ_JAXQNM010000001.1:0-4180 GCF_034427935.1 Chelativorans sp. M5D2P16
GCATAGGTTGGTTCGTACGCTCGTGCAACGCGGTCACCGTCGCGCCGTCGATGAGCAGGACCAGTTGCGGGGCGAGCGTTTCGGCATCGCGGTAACCTGCGGCGACTAGACATTTTCCGAGGAATTCCGCCACGGCGCGCTTATGTTCTTTGGCGATCCGGAATACCGGACTGGCGGGGTCGGCGATCTCGGCCATTGCGTTGATGAATGCGCAACCGCGATAACCCGACCAGTCCGACCGTTCCGCGAGCGCATCGAAGACGGCCAGCGGATCCCCGCCGAGATCGCGGACGCGCGTTTCCAGCCACTCGCGGTACGCCCTATCGTGGCCGCGCAGCATGGTGACGACCAGATCATCCTTGCTGGCGAAGTGCCGGTAGAAAGAGGCGCGACCAACGCCCGAGACGGATAGAAGCCGCTCCAGACCCACGGCCTGAATGCCTTCCGCATAGAACAACTTCTCGGCAGTTTCGATCAAACGTTCACGTGCGCGTGTCGGCATCTACAGCGTCCTTGACAGATACGGAACCAATCAGTACCGAATGCATGAACGGAACTGATCGGTTCCAACTTATGAGATGCAAAGCGGCCCGTCCAGCCTTGGAGCGAGCGGGGGCAAGGAGCTGTCATGGATATGCGAGCCAAACCAGAAAATCTGACAGACGTTGACCCCCCTGGGCTCGGGCGAGTCACAGTCCTGGCCTTGGGCGTCTTCGCCGTGGGCACGGGCGAATTCGTCCTGGCTGGTCTGTTGCCCCTGCTGATGGAGTCGTTCGCTATCTCTGCGGCGAAGGCCGGCCAGATCATCACGGTTTTTGCCATGACCTGCGCGATTGCTGCGCCTTTGCTCACCACGCTGACGGCCTCCTGGCCGCGCCGGACGGTGCTCGTCGTAGCGACGGTGACCTATCTGATCGGTTCGGCTGGCACTGCCCTGGCATCCACCTATGCGCAGGTGCTGCTGGCGCAGATGGTAGCTGCGGTCGGCGTGGGGATGTTCATCCCCAATGCTTCCGTTACGGCGGCAGCACTCGTGCCGCAGAAGTTTCAGGGCCGTGCCATCGCCATCGTCGTTACCGGCTTCACCGCAGCTGTGTCGCTCGGCGCGCCGTTCGGCACTGCACTTGGCGGATTTGCCGGCTGGCGTACAACGATGTGGTTCACGGCCGCGCTCGCCCTCCCAGGGCTTTTCGGCGTGCTCGCCCTGGTGCCGAGGCACGTGCCGATCGAGACGCCCGAAACGCTGGCGGAACGGCTAGGCCCGCTTGCGAACCGGCGAGTGCTGGCGGTGATGGCGACGACGCTTATTGGCTTCACGGCGGTCTTCATTCCCTATACCTATGTCGGCGTCATCTTCGCTCCGGCAACGGCAGGAAGCAGTGTCGCACTGGCCGTCCTAATGTTCACGCTGGGCGTCGTCGGTACGATCGGGAACTTCGGCGCAGGCTTTCTCGCCGACAGGATCGGCGGCGCGCGGGTGGTTGCCATCGCTTTGGTCTGGCTCGCCGTCAGCACTGTCATCCTGCCATGGACGACGACACAGTACGGCGCTGCCGTCGCGACGATCGCCTTCTATGCACTGGCCGCCTTTGCCATTACTACACCGCAACAGCACCGGCTGATGTCGCTCAGGCCCGATGCCGCCGCCGTATTGATCTCGCTCAACCAGGCGATTCTCTACCTCGCCATCGCCATGTCGGGCGTGGTGGGCGCTGTCGGAATCCAGTGGGTCGGCGCACAGTATGTCAGCCTGATCGCCGCAACCCTGGCTATCATTGCCCTTGCTGTTTCACATCTGGCAGGACAAAAAGCATAAGTGGCTAATATCTCGACCTCCAGTGCCGTGTAGCCCGATACGCTTTGGAGATCGGCCTCGACGCTTACGTTAGGCCATATCTCGCCGATGATCCGCTGCACCATGGCTACACAACTGTCGCCGATTACCGCATGTTCCGCGCAACCGGAGATCGTATCTCATTTCCTACTATTCCATGGCCTAGGTGCCCTGATCTGGATCAGATAAGCTAGGTGCGGACGACACCAGCCGCTGTTACCGAAAATCGCTCCCACAAAATGCATTGGGCAGTAGACGATGGATATTTCCCCAGGAACCGGCGGCACTGAACGGGAAGTGAACGCAATGGGCCGCCTGCGAGGACGCTTACGCAGTCTCTACCACGGTCATTCACAAGGCGCGTTGCGGTTCCAACTCGCTGTCATGGTCGTCGATCTTCTGATCATTGCGTTCTTCATTGCGAGCCCGGTGCTGCGCGGGCGGCCATCCTTTCTCTGGATCGACTATTCTATCGCGGCACTGCTCGCGGCGGACATCGCGGCGCGCGCCCTTGCCGCCAAAGACATTCCACGCTGGCTGCGGCAGCCCACAAGTGTCGTCGATCTCTTCATCCTGCTGACGTTGCTTGCGCCGCTCTGGCTGGCTAATCTCGGTTTCCTGCGCGTCCTTCGCCTATGGTCGCTCTCGCGCAGCGGTTTTCTGTGGCGCCCACTTGCCCGGTGGGGCTACGGATCGTGGCGGGAGGTTGTCCATTCGGCTCTCAATCTGGTCACGTTTCTATTCGTGGTGACCGGCTTCATCTACACGTTCTTTTTCCGGGAGGGATCAGGTTTCGCCGGTTATGTCGACGCCCTCTACTATACGGTCACGAGCATGACGACGACAGGCTACGGTGACATCCTCCTGCCAGGTATGTGGGGTAAGCTGACCTCGGTCGTCATCATGATTGCCGGCATTTCGCTTTTCATCCGTCTGGCCCAGGCGATCTTTCGTCCCTACAAGGTCCGATATCCATGCCCGCAATGCGGGCTGCAGCGCCACGACCCCGATGCGGTTCATTGCAAGGCTTGCGGCTATCCCCTGAAGATTCCTGATCCCGACGATTGAGAAAGAGCCTTTCGGCATGGCTGGTGAGGTACCAATCTTCAGATTTTAAAGGAGGACGGCAGCTCAGCGTCACTCCGTGGATTCGACCCTCGGCGAACGAATTTTTCGCTCGGGGGGTAGCCCGCCATTGCTAAACGCCTGCCAAGGAAGCGCCCGATTGACCAGAAATGGCGCAGCGCGACCTACTGATACCTCGCCGCAATGTCCTCTTTAAGGGAACGGCAAAGCCCGGCTCTGTGGCTGACATGGGGCGCGTTGCTGCTCGGCAGCCTAGGGGCCGAAAGCTCCGTTTGTCTCAGGTCCAGGAGTATATCGCATGCCTACACCACAGGCCGGTATTGAATGCGTTGTGCACTATGCAGCGACGGCGGCGATGGCGACACGCGGAGACGACGAATTGGGACGGTATCGGTCAAAGGTTAGTCTAGGCCGCGTGGACAAACCCGGTTCCCATTTTATCTGACGCGTGATTCAAAGCTGCTCTTTGAGGAGGGCAGCTTTGATTCGAGGACTGATGAGTGATGCGGAATGGGCGTTCTTCGCGCCGTTCCTGATCGAGAACCGCTCTCGCGGCGGCCGGCGGCCGCAGGGCCACCGCAAGGTGCTGGACGGCATCTTCTGGATCACGCGGACGGGCTCGCCCTGGCGTGACCTGCCGGCCGATTTCGGCAACTGGAACTCAGTCCATCGCCAGTATCGCCGCTGGACGGAAGCCGGCGTCTGGGACGTGATGCTGGCAGCCCTTGCCGAAAGCGACGCGGCCGACACGGCGATGCAGATGATCGACAGCACGATCGTGAGGGCGCACCAGCACGCAGCTGGCGGAAAAGGGGGATTCAGAGAAATGCTGTTGGCCGTTCGCGCGGTGGGCTCACGACCAAGCTTCATACCCGAACGGATGCGCAGGGCCTCGCCATCGGCTTCTGCCTAACGCCCGGTCAGGCCTCGGACATGGCCGCCTACGAGGATCTGATGCAGGAGGAGGCGCCCGATCCGGCCGCGATGCTGGCCGACAAGGGGTATGACAGCGACGCCATTCGCGACGACCTTGAGCGGCGCGGCGCAGACCCGGTGATCCCGACAAAGTCGAACCGCAAAGTTCAGCGCCCGGTCGACAAAACCAAATACGCACTGCGCAACCGCATCGAGCGCTTCTTCAATCGCCTCAAGCACTCACGCCGCATCGCCACACGATACGACAAGCTGGCCGCAAGCTTCCTTGGGTTCGTTCAGATTGCTACGATCAGACAGTGGATCAGGTTTGTCCACGCGAACTAG
>NZ_JAXQNM010000002.1:0-167709 GCF_034427935.1 Chelativorans sp. M5D2P16
GCCCTTCATGCCTCTGTCTTCAAGGTCTGGGACGGACCATGTGAAGAAGCCTGGTCTTGCGGCGACGAACTGGACCTGGATGGTGCCTGGGGCGTCGAATTCGAGCCAGGCGGGGGCGCCGTTCATGTGCACTTCCAGGTCCTCGATGACGATCTGGTTCATCCACACATTGCGGAAGAGGTCGGTGAAGAACTTGTATTCCAGCCGCCCCTTCGACGTGATCTGCCAGCGATAGGCCTGGCCGGCCACCAGCTCGAAGTTCTGCCGGTTGACGGCGAAGTCGTCGTCGGGCGCGCCCAGCACCAGCTCCGGCACGTCCTTGCTCGATAGCGTGATCTCCGGGCCGTCGTCGTCATCGTCGTCGTCCTGCGCCCAGGCGAGGCCCTGCGGCAGCAGCGCAAGGCTTGCCGCCAGGAGCAATGTCGCCAGCTTCTTCATGGGTCTTCCTCCCTCCGCTTGTGTGATCATTCCGGCGCCACCACCACGCCCCAGGGCTGCTGGCCCACCGTCACCGACTGCACCGGCTCGTCGCTCGCCACGTCGATGAAGGTCACGTCGTTGGAGATGCCGTTGGTGCTGATGACCATCGCCTGGTCCGGCGTGAAGGCGAGCTGCCACACGCGCTGGCCGACCAGGATGTAGTCGAGCACCTCGTAGGTTTTCGTGTCGACCACTGCCACCCGGTTGGCCGGGCCGAGCGCCACATAGGCCTTGGTGCCGTCCCTGGTGATGCGCACCCCCACCGGCTGGATCGATTCCGGCCTCAGACCCGGGATCTCGAAGGTGATCTTGTGCTTGATCTCGCGGCTCTCGTTGTCGATCACCGACACCGTGCCGCCGATCTCCGCGCTCACCCACACCTCCGCCCCGTCGGGCGTGAACTCGGCGAAGCGCGGGCGCGAATCGACCAGCACGTTGTCGGTGATCTCGTGGCTCTCCGTGTCGATGAAATGCGCCATGTTGGTGGTCTCCGAGGTGTTGACCAGCGTCCTGCCGTCGGGGCTGATGCCCATCCCCTCCGGCTCCACCCCGACCGGGATCTCGGTCACCACGCTGCGGTTCTCGATGTCGATCACGGTCACCAGATTGTCGTCCTCGTTGGCCACATAGAGCGTCTTGCCGTCGGGCGACAGCACGAACAGCTCCGGGTCCGGCCCCGACGGCAGCGTGCCGACGATCCGGTGCGTCTCCGTGTCGATGATCTCCACCGTGTCGTCGTCGCTGGCGCACAGATAGATGAACCTGCCGTCATGGGAGATGGTGATGCCGCGCGGGCGCTGGCCGGTCTCGATGGTCTCGACCACCGCCATCGTCTCGGTGTCGATGACGCTGACGGTGTTGCCCCGCTCGTTCGACACATAGGCCATGGTGGCCGAAGCCGGCGTGGCGAGCGCCGCCGCCAGCGCGGCGCCGGCGAGCGCGGACAGGGTTCTATGCATGCAGGCTCCTCCCGATCGGTGAAAAACTAGTCAAGCACGCAGCGCGTCTCCGGCCGGTCGACGCCCAGCGTGTCGAGCTCGGAGACCTGGTGCAGGAAACCCTCCTGCGGCGAGGTCGACACCACCGAACGCCCGTCGCCCAGAAAGATCGGCTGGCGCAATTGCTGGTTCCAGTCGCGGTAGGTCAGCTTCTGGCCGCGGAAGGCGGCCACCGCGAAATCGTCGGAACGGATGAAGGCGGCCACCTCTTCAGGATCGCCGCTGCCCGTGCGCGTCACCGCCTCGCCGATCGAGCGCGCCGCCGTCCAGGCCGACATGTCCTTCGACACCATGCGCCGGCCGATCCTGTCCGCGAACCGGTTCTGGATCTGCGTGCCGCCCCATTGCTCGCTCGCCGGGTGCCAGGCCGAGGGCACCAGCCCCGCCGTGCCGGCCACCGGCCGCGGCACCCAGGTGCGGTAGGGCAGATAGGTGCCGAACACCTCGCTCTCGTCGGCCACCAGCACCACGTCGTGCTCCGGCAGCCCTTGCGTGAAGACCGGCATCTCGCGCTGGATCTGGGTGACGCCCGAATCGGCGCGCCGCGCCGTGCCGCGGTCCTCGTAGAGCTTCTCGGCCACGATCTCGCCGCCGAAGCGTTCCGCCGCCCGCTTGAGGGCCTCGGCGAACAGCCGGTCCGGCGCGTGCGAGCCGTGGATCAGCACCCAGCGCCGCCACTGCTTCCACATCAGATACTGCGCCAGCCCGTCGGCCAGCATCGAGCGCGTCGGCGCCGTGTGGAAGACGTTCGCCCGGCATTCCTCCTCGCGCAGAATGTCATCCGGCGCCCCGACATTGAACAGGATCACGCCGGCTTCGGCCGCCAGATCGGCGATCGAGACGAGCTGTTCGGCCGAGACGTCCGTCAGCACGAACCGGTTGCCGTTCTCCACCAGCCCGCGAAAGGCCTCCCTCGCATTCGCCCCCGGCGCGATCTCGCGCACTTCCAACGCAAATTCCTGGCCGAGGAAGCTGCCCGTCGTGTTGTTGTCCGCAACCGCAATCTCCGCCCCCGCAACCCCCTCGTCACGCGGCGGAATGTCCAGAACCGACAACGCCAACTCCGGCGCATACGCGCGGAGATAGCCGATCTTCACTTCCAGCGGGGAGTCTTCCGATCCATCCGACTGGGCAAAAGCCGTGCCGGAAGCGATGCACATGAGCAGCCCCACGAGGACGGCGATGATCGATCTTTTCTCCACCATACGGCTTTCCACGGTACACATGTCAGTCGGCGCGAAGGCAAAGGCCCCCATGCGCAACGCTCTTCCCTGAGGCGTTTGGCCGGCCATCTCCGGCAGCTTGCGAAGAGGGGAGCTGTCCACCCCACCGCGCCGACCAAACGCCAGCTTGTCTTCAAGTCCGGGCAGCTTATTGAAGTCGGCGGTGCCAGGCTACGGCAACACTTCTCGATTTCATTGCCAAAAGTTCCCGGTCCGCTTCCTCGACTTCCCGTCCCGCCGCGGGATCGACCGGACGCGGAAGAGAACTTGCGTTCTCCCTTCCTTGCCCTTCGCCGGACGGCGTCAGCCCGTTCCACCGTCTCCGAGTTGAAGCTCGGGCGGGGGCGGCCGGTCGGTTGTGGATGAAACATAGTGGACAGCCATGCGGATCAGTTCAGGGAGATTGCGGACGCCGAGCTTTCCCTTGAGCTGCGAGCACAGATTGGCCACGGTCTTGTAGCTGACGTTGAGTTCATGGCCGATCTGGCGATACGCCTTGCCCTCGGCGAGCAGGGTGAGCACCTGCAGTTCGCGCGGCGAAAGGCCGCTGAGCCCGCCGATCGCCGGACGCGCACCATGCAGCGCCACCTGGACTGCCGTGTCGTGGTTCAGATAGGGCTTGCCGTTGCGCACGGACTCGAAGGCATCGAGGAAATCGCCCGGGCCGGCGTCCTTCAGCACATAGCCGGTGGCGCCGGCCTGCAGGGCCCGGCTGACGATGAAGGCATCGCTGTGCATGCTGAGCACCAGGATGGGAAGCCGGCTGTCATGAAGGCGCATACGGGCGACGAGATCCAGGCCGCCCAGCCTGTTGCCCTTGAGCGCAAGGTCAACAATGACGATGTCCGGGCGGTTGCGCCGGAAAAGCCGGTATCCGCTCGTCGCGTTGCTGGCCTCCAGAACATCGCAGACGCCGGCATCCTGCAGAACCCTCCGGCAGCCCTGAAGGACCATCGGGTGGTCATCGACAATGAGGACCCTGGTCATCGTACTCCTCTCAACGGTGGCTTTCGCCAGGTTCGCATCCGCGGGGCGCCTCGGCCAGCGGTATCGTCACCTCGAGCCGCGTTCCGCCGTCAGGCGTGCCGGCGACCGTCACCGTGCCGCCGAGTGCGCGGACCCGCTCCTCCATCGCCGTCAGGCCAAGGCCCTTTTTTGCGCGCCGGGCCATGCCGGGCCCGTCGTCGCGAACGGAAAGACAAAGGACGGATAGAGCTTCCGGTCCATCACCCCGTTCGCCGCTGCACTCCGACAGAGCGACGGTGACGGTGTTGGCCCGGGCATGCCGCTCGGCATTCGTGATGCCTTCCTGCAGACAGCGATAGACTGTGAGATCGACCGAGTCGCCATAGCTGTCGGCGAGCGGCCCGACAACGGCGGTCACCTTGGTCTGCGGGTTGAGGCGCTCGAAATCCGCCGCCAGGCCGGTGACGATCTCGGCGAGCGGCACATGGCCGAGCGCCATCGGCCGGATCCTGCCGAGCAGTCCGCGGTTGAGCATTTGGATCCGGTCTGTGATCTCGCCGAGGGTCGCAACGCGCTCGCGCAGCGGCGCAGCCAGCTTCCCGCCGGCTTCCGCGGCCAACTTATCCAGGGAAGCGATGTTCGCTTTCATGCCGAAGAGGCACGGTCCGATCTCGTCGTGCAGTTCGGCAGCGATCTGCCGGCGCTCGTCGTCCTGCACGGAGACAAGCCTGCGCGTCAGCCGGCCGTTGTCGGCTTTCGCCGCCCGCAAGCGGTCGGCGAGCGCGTTGAAATGGTCCGCAATATAGGCGAGTTCACGGATTTGCGGCCGGGAGAGGCGATGCCGGAACTGGCCCCGCTCCAGTTGCCGCAGCCCTTGCGCCAGGCCGGTGAGCGGATCGAGCAGGCGTCCGAGGGTGAAATACAGAATGGCGATCACCGTCAGATTGACGGCGAGTGCGATGATCGCCAGGTGCTTGGTATCCCTCCAGACTTCGGCGATTTCGTCCGCGGGATGGCCGACGAGGACGACCGACCCGCGCAGCCGGCCGTCGGAGACGATCTTCATCTCGCGCCGGATGTCGTCGACCCGGACAAGCGCGGTAAACCAGCCCGGCACGCGCGTTTCGGGGCCGGCCGCCGTGCCGAGCGCCTCGGCTGGCAGAAGCGACGGCAGTGCTCCATTGCTGTCGGCAAAGAGGATCCGCACGTGCCGCAATTGCCCGAGTTCAAGCACCAGGTTACGGAAAAGGGCCGTCAGGGGTGTCCCGGCTCCGCTGCGCTCCACGGCCGCGTGGACCAGACGTTCGGCCACGCGCATCGAGGCGGCCATTTCAGCCTGGGCCGCCTGCCGCGCGTCGTAGACCACCACAGCGGTCGCGGCCAAGGCGGCGATGATGTTTATGAGGACGATCGCTGCGAGAATTCGGCTGCGCAGCGACAACCGCTCCCATAGTTCAAACCACCGGCGGCGGAAGGTGGAGCCAAGGACCCTTCGCGCGGGATCGAGCGGCCGCAAGGCATGGCAATGCGGCAAGACGGAAGACGACTCCTTCACGGGAATTCCGGTCATCATTCCTCCCTTGGGTTCGCGGCCTGGGAAACCCGGTGCCTAGTTTTCTGCAAAGCGCGGCCGTGTTCCAGCGGGAATTTCACCGGGCGGGAACTTTATCGCCGCTTTCGTGCCGGGATGGCCAACCTTCCCCGGCGAGCCTGCCCCGCTGGCGCTTCAGAGCATCAGCGAGAAAATCGAGAAACACCCGGATCCTGGCGGTCGCACGCAGATCCGCATGGGTGAGCAGCCAGAGATCGGTCGCGAGGGCCTCGATGGGGGCGCCCACGCGCCTCAGTTCCTTGTCGCCGTCGCCGAGATAACATGGCAGGACCGCCAGGCCCGCGCCTTCCTTTGCGGCCAGGTAGAGCCCGAGCATCGTATTGGTCCGGTAACGGCTATGTGCAAGCAGGCCCGCCTCGCGCAGCCACTTCTCGAGGGCCGGATATTGCATGCGTTCGTCCGGCCCCACCCATGCATGGGCGTGGATATCCGCAGCGTCGGGGATAAATTCACGGTTGCCGTAGACCGCCTGCGCGATGGTCGCGATCCTGCGGCCTACGAGGATCTCCGGGGGTGCCGTGGCCGGGCGCAAGGCCACGTCCGCTTCGCGTCGCGTGAGGCTGAAGACCTCGTTCGAGGCCGCCACTTCCAACTCGATCTCCGGATAGGCCTCACGAAAGTCTGCGAGGATCGGCGAGAGAACGCCGAAGAGGAGCGTGTCCGTGGTGGTGAGGCGAACCGTTCCCGACGGGCGCAGGTCCCGGCCTGCGATGCGCCGCTCGGCAGCCAGGACCTCGCGCTCGATCCGTCGCGCGACCGTCGCCAGTTCCTCACCCGCCAGGGTGGGCGTATAGCCGTTTCTCGACCGGTCGAACAGCCTGACGCCCAGGCGCTCCTCCAGACCGCCGAGTTGTCGGAAGACCGTGGCATGGCTGACGCCGAGCCTGCGTGCGGCGCCCGAGAGCGAGCCGGACGCGGCGATCGCCAGGACGAGATGCAGGTCGTTCCACTGCATCAGACTGTTCATATCTGCAAACGGAATATGCGCATTCTTCGGATTTCGGTTTGCATATGAACAAACTACATCCGGGTGGCCGTTGGCAACAGCATCAAGGAGACCAGCTACCATGCATGCCCTGATCGTCCTCAGCCATCCCGAGCCCACGTCGTTCAATGCTGCGCTCAAGGACGTGGCGGCGGATACGCTGGAGCGCCTTGGCCACAGCGTCGACGTCTCCGATCTTTACGCCGAAGGGTTCGATCCGGCGGAAAGAGCCGCCCAATACCCGGCCCGCAAGCACCCGGACAGGTTCGCCGCGCTGGCCGAACAGCGCCACGCCAGCCAGACGGGTAGCCTTCCGGCGGACGTTCGCCGCGAGATCGAGCGCCTGGAGCGGGCCGATCTCGTCGTCTTCCAGTTTCCTCTCTGGTGGCACGCGCAGCCGGCGATGCTGAAGGGCTGGTTCGACCGGGTCTTCGTCAATGGCGGGCTCTACACCAGCACAATGCGCTACGACCGTGGATATTTCCGCGGCAAACGGGCCGTCCTGTCGGTGACGACCGGCGCTCCGGCGGCGGCGTTCGGCCCGAACGCGCGCGGCGGCGACATGCACCATCTGCTCTGGCCGCTGCACTATTCGCTGCATTATGTGGGGTTCGCGGTTCTGCCGCCTTTTCTAGCCCACGGGGTGCAGGGGCATGGCTACGCCTATCAGGACGCGGATCGCTTCGCGGCCCAGCTTGCGGACGAAAAGGCGCGATGGCGGCGGCGTCTGGAAACCCTGGACGAGGCGGAGCCGCTCGCCTTTCCGGGATGGAACGACTGGACCGAGGACGGCGGGGCGAAGCAGCCGGGCTTTCGAGCGGCCGTGTAGTGCCGCCGTGATCGATCTCCTTTGAAATGCAGCAGCACCCGGTATCGCCCGGGCGCTGCCGGCGTCATGCGCCGGGACAGGTGTGTGTGTGTGTGTGTGTGTGTGGGCTCCCGCTCCGATTAAGAACACATTATTGACATTTTATCGTTAAAATGATGATGTGCCCTGAAACCACGAGATCCGGGGCGCTGCCGTTGCAGGCAAGAACGATCTTCACGCTGACGCTGGCGGGCAGCCAAGGCCATTTCCGGCAGGGGTCGGGGAAGGCGGGTTGCGCGTCCATCTCTGCAGCCGTTTGCATCCCGCCAAGGGGCGGCGGGGCGCGATGACGGCTCGGCCGCTGCTGTCCGTTCGCTCCCTTGACATCGACTTCGGGGAAAACCGGGTCGTCGACGATCTGAGCTTCGACGTTCATGCCGGCCGCACGCTGGCGATCGTCGGCGAATCCGGCTCGGGCAAATCCGTGACATCGCTCGCCATCATGCAGCTCGTGCAGCACCTCAACGGCACGATCGCGGGCGGCGAAATTCTTTTCGACAACGGCAAGGCGGCTACCGATCTGGTGCGTTGCGACGAGCGGGCGATGCGACGCGTCCGCGGCAAAGAGATCGCCATGATCTTTCAGGAGCCGATGACGTCGCTGAACCCGGTCTTCACGATCGGGGATCAGATCATGGAGGCGCTCATCCTCCATGAAGGCCGCAGCAAGGCATCCGCGCGGGCCGAGGCCAAGAGGCTCCTGGAACTGGTGCGTCTGGCCGACGCCGGGGCGCTCCTCAGGCGCTATCCGCACCAGCTTTCGGGCGGCATGCGCCAGCGCGTCATGATCGCCATGGCGCTCGCCTGCCGCCCCAGGCTTCTGATCGCCGACGAGCCGACCACGGCGCTCGACGTCACCATCCAGGCGCAGATCCTCAGCATCATGCGCGACCTGCAGCGCGAACTCGAAATGGCCGTCATTTTCATCACCCACGACATGGGCGTGGTGGCCGAAATGGCCGACGACGTGGTGGTGATGCACAAGGGTCGCAAGGTCGAGCAGGCGCCGGTGGAAACGCTGTTTGAAGCACCCGCCGACATCTACTCGCAGACGCTGCTTGCCGCGGTCCCCAAGCTCGGCAGCATGGCCGGCGAAAAGCTGCCGCGCCGCGAGCCGCTGATCGTTCTGGAGGAGGGCCGGCGCCGGCGGATCGGTGAGGCGAAGGTGCAGGATACGGCGCGCTACGACGCGCCGCCGGTCGTCTCCGTTCGCGATCTGGTGACCCGCTTCGACATCAAAAAGAGCTTTTGGGGCAGCGTGACCCATCGCGTCCACGCGGTCGAGAAGGTGAGCTTCGACATCTTTCCCGGCGAGACGCTGGCTCTTGTGGGCGAATCCGGGTCCGGCAAGTCGACCATCGGGCGCACCATCCAGCAGCTGCAGGAGCCGACGGCGGGCGAGATCCTGTTCGACGGCAAGCCGGTCTCGGCCATGGACCGTGCCGGGCGCATGCGGCTGCGCCAGGAGGTGCAGTATATCTTCCAGGATCCATTCGCCTCGCTCGATCCGCGCCGCACCGTCGGGTTTTCCATCGCCGAGCCGATCCATACGCACGGACTTCTGTCGGGCAAGGTGGTGGAAAAGCGCGTGCACGCGCTTCTCGAGCGTGTCGGCCTCGAGCCGCATCACGCGCGGCGGTATCCGCACGAATTCTCCGGCGGCCAGCGCCAGCGCATCTCCATTGCCCGTGCACTCGCCTCCGACCCGAAGCTGATCATTGCCGACGAGGCGCTGTCGGCGCTGGACGTCTCCATCCAGGCGCAGATCATCGATCTCTTCATGGAGTTGCAGGCCGAGCGCGGGCTCGCCTACCTCTTCATCAGCCACGATATGGCCGTGGTGGAACGCATGAGCCACCGGGTCGCGGTGCTTTATCTCGGCCAGGTGGTGGAATTCGGCCCGCGGCAGGCCGTCTTCGAGAACCCGAGTCATTCCTATACACGCCGGCTCTTGTCGGCCGTTCCCGTCGCTCGGCCGGGGCTCAGGCGCGACCGGCCGCTCCTGGAGGGGGAAATCCCGAGCCCGGTGCGGCGCGCCGGTAACGAGCCGGAAATCGTCAGTCTAAAGGAAACGGCGCCGGGCCATCTGGTGGCCGTCGAGAATCAGGTGCCGCAACAGGTCTCAACCGAGCATTCAAAGGAGTTCAGTTCCCCATGACCAAAATCTTGATGACGGCCTTCATGGCCACCTCCGTTCTTGTCTCCCCGGCCGCCCTGTCGCAAGCAGCCGCCGCCGGCGCTCTCACCATCTCCTCGCCGCAGGATCCGGGAAGCTGGGATCCGATCGACACCTTTCTCGTCAACTGGGCCTCGGTCTCCACGAACATCTTCGATGGACTGACCTATCGCGGCCCGGATCTGAAGCTGGTGCCGGCACTCGCCACCTCCTGGGAGGAGCTCGACGAGGGCCAGCGCATCCGCTTCACGCTGCGCGAAGGCGTGACTTTCCACAATGGCGAGCCCTTCAACGCCGAGGCCGTGAAGTTCACTTTCGATCGCCTGCTTGGCGAGGAGGGTTCGAAGGGGCCGCAGCAGTCGAACTACGTCGCTGTCGAGAACGTCGAGGTCATCGACGACTTCACCGTCGACTTCCACCTAAAGGAGCCCGATCCGGTGCTTCTGACGAAGCTCGCCGGCTACGGTGCCATGATCGTGCCGCCGGACTATATCGAGGAGCACGGTGACGAACATTTCAACACCCATCCGGTCGGCACCGGCCCCTTCAAGTTCGTCTCCTACGAGCCGCGCGAGGAAATCCGGCTCGAGGCCTTCGCCGACCATTGGGGCGGTGCGCCGAAGCTCGACACGGTGACCTACCGCTTCATTCCGGAGCCGGCGACGGCCGTCGCCGAGCTGCAGGCCGGCCGGGTCGACATCGTCATCCCGCCGACCATCCCGATCGGCATGATCCCCACCATCGAGAACGACCCCGATCTTGACCTCGTCTCGGTGACGAGCCCGACCGTCGAGGCGCTGCGCTTCAACACCGAATCCGGCATCACGGCGGACGAGCGGGTGCGCAAGGCGATCATCATGGCGATCGACCGCCAGGCGATCATCGATTCCATCCTGGCCGGCCAGGCCGAGCCGATCGCCAGCTTCCAGGGCGCGCTCTCCTTCGGCCACGACCCGGAAATGGAACCGCTGCCCTTCGACCCCGCCGAGGCAAAGCGGCTTCTGAGCGAGGCGGGGGTGGAGCCCGGCACGCAGATCCAGATCGACGTGCGCGGCAACGATTCCACTTTCGGCGAGGTGGCGCAGGCCGTGGCCGCCTATCTGCAGGCGGTCGGCATCAACGCCACGATCCGGCCCTACGAGACCAACGTTCTTTTGAACGACATCATTCCGGCCGGACGAACGGGCGTGATGTTCCAGCAGAAGTGGGGCGGCTGGACGTTCGACTACGACAACACGGCCTATCTGATGTACCACACGGGCGAGCGCTGGAACCCCTATGACAGCGACCCGGAGCTCGACCGCATGCTGGAGGCCCAGCGCAGCATAACCGACCGCGCCGAGCGCGAAGAGATGCTGCAGGAGATCGCCCGCTACACGGCCGACCGGGCGCTCGAAATCCCGCTTTACAACATCAACGCGCTCTACGGCGTGAACAAGCGGGTGGAGAATTTCGAAGCCGCCCCTGACAGTCGCCTGCGGCTGACGAACGTCTCGGTCTCGGACGAGTAGGGCTTTCCGCTCCCGCCGGCGTGCCGGCGGGAGCGGTCGCCTTCAAAGGCATCGCATTCCGGAAAGGGCGCCGTGGCGAAGTTCATCCTCACCCGCATCCTGCAGGCGATTTTCGTCGTCCTGGTCGTGACGCTGATCGTCTCCTTCGCCATTCGGCTGACGGGCGATCCGGCCTTGATGCTGACCCAGGGCGCGGGCAGCATCACCGAGCAGGATCTGGAAAACATCCGCCAGGCGCTGGGACTGAACCAGTCCTTCGCCGCGCAGTATCTCGACTTCCTGCGCGGGCTCGTTGTCGGCGATCTGGGGCGCAGCTTCATGGGCGGCACGCCGGTGAACGACCTCGTCGCCCGCGCGCTGCCGGCGACCTTGCTGCTCGCCTTCGCCTCTATGCTGGTGTCCATCGTGCTTTCGATCCCGCTCGGCATCCAGGCGGCGGTGGCCCGCGGCAAATGGGCGGACCAGCTCATCCGCATCCTGTCGCTGGTCGGCCTTTCCTTCCCGAATTTCTGGCTGGCGATCATGCTGGTCCTGCTCTTTTCGATCACCTTGCAATGGCTGCCGCCGAGCGGGATGGAAGGGATCGAGAGCTTCATCATGCCGGCCGCCACGATGGGCGTGATCCTGACGGCGACCAACGTACGGCTGGTGCGCACCACCATGCTGGACACGCTGCGTTCCCAATACGTAATGGTCGCCCGGGCGAAGGGGCTTTCGGAAACCGCGGTGCTCTACAAGCACGCGCTGCGCAACTGCGCCATTCCGCTGATCACCTATTTCGGCCTGCAGTTCGGACAGCTCATGGGCGGCATCGTCGTGGTCGAGCGGGTGTTCGACTGGCCGGGGCTCGGCACGCTCGCCTTCGAGGCGGTCGCCGCGCGCGACTATCCGGTCCTGCAGGGCGTCATCACGGTGCTCTCGTTGCTCATCATCACCGTCAACCTCGCCGTCGACATCGCCTATGGCCTCGTCGACCCGCGCATACGCACGGAGTGATCCATGTCGGACGGGACCATCGGCAAGGGCAGCCCTCTCAATCGCTTCAAAACGCTGGAATTCATCCTCGGCGTTCTCCTCGTCGGCGGGATCGGGCTTGCCGTGCTCTTCTCGGGCCTTCTGTTTCCCGGCGGTGGCGCGGCCGTGGATCTCGCCGCTCGGCTGACACCGCCCTTCATGAGCTGGGCGCATCCTCTCGGTACCGATCCGCTCGGCCGCGACGTCCTCGCGCGCGTCGTGGTGGGCGGCGAAATCTCGCTTCAGGTCGGGCTCTATTCCGCTGCGGGTGCGGTGGTGATCGGTGTTCTCCTGGGACTCGTCTCGGGCTATTACGGCGGCTTCTGGGATATCTTCGTGATGCGCTTTGCGGATGTGCAACTGGCGCTGCCCTTCATCCTGCTCGCCATCACCTTCATCGCCATCATCGGTGGCAGCACGACCAATACGATCCTGCTGCTAATTGTATCCCAATGGGTGCAGTATGCGCGTCTGGTGCGCGGCTCCGTCCTGTCGCTGAGGGACCGCGAGTTCATCCAGTCGGCGCGCGCCATCGGCGTGCGCGACCATCGCATCCTCTTCCAACACCTGCTTCCGAACCTGATCGGTCCGGTGATCGTGCTGACGACGCTCAACGTCGCCAACAACATCCTTCTGGAAAGCAGCCTCACCTTCCTCGGCATGGGCGTCGATCCGACGATCCCGAGCTGGGGCGGCATGCTGGCCGAGGGCCGCACCTATCTGCAGACGGCATGGTGGGTGAGCGTCTTCCCGGGCCTTGCCATCCTCCTCACGGTGCTCGGCCTGAACCTTTTAGGCGACTGGCTGCGCGACACCCTTGATCCGACGGGACGCACCAGCCGATGACGATACTGCTGGAAAAGACCTTCGAGCGCACCCTGGACCGGCTTGTCGCCGACTACGCCACGCCGGCCAATCGTGGCGGCCAGCTCGAGGCCTGGGTGTTCGAGGACGCCGAGACACGGCAGGCGGGCGAGCGGCGCCTTGCCGAGCATGGCGTTACGGCGCGGATCCGCAGCGCCTACAAGCCGCTCGTCCATGCCTTCCTCGAGGAGATCGATCTGGAAGGCGTGGAGGAAGTCCGCGTCACCTATCCATTGCTTGGCGAGATGCCGCGCCGCTTTCGCCTGGAAGCCTATCCGCTGGCCGCGCTCGTGGCGCCCGCCAGGCTCGTTTTCACCGAGGAGGAAGAGGGCGGTTTCACCTATCGGGTCGCTCTCGTGCGGGCGGACGGCCGCAGCCGGACGTTTGATGTTTTCGCGCCGAACCGCGCGCATACCGATCCCATCGGCATGACGGTCACCTCGCCGACGGGCTGGCTGAAGTGGACCGGACCCGATGGCGATATGGAGGAGCGGCGTCTCGAGACGGACTATGAGGCTCTATTCTCCGCGGCAGTGGACGTGATCGCCCGATATCCATGGGGCGAGGAGGAGCCTTACTTCGAGGCCCTGTCGATCCGGGCCGAACTGCCCGTGCGAGACCGACCGCTTCCCCACGGCCATGAATCCATCAGCTTGTGCGAGGCGCTGCACGAGGATCTCTATTTCTCCGCACTCGAAATCTTCCAGAAGAAGTCGGGCCGCCCGCTGGGTGATCGCGGTCTGCGGCCCGGGCAGATCGTCCCGGAGGTCCTGAACGGGGAGGGCGCGCCGCGGCTGCGCGTCGAGGCGCGCGCGCTGCAGGCGTCGGCATGGAGCGGGCCAAAATACGATCTGGACAGCGCGCCGGCGGCGATCGGCCCCGGCCAGGTCGGCGCCGTTCTGGATTCGCTCGGAGGACGCCGCTTCACTGCCCGCTCGCGCGCCGGCCGCAAGGTCGAGGGGCTCTATCGTCCGGGCGCGGACCCGGCGGTGATGATCAGCGGTGGTCAGCATGCCAACGAGACCTCGGGCGTGATCGGCGCGCTGAGGGCTGCAAAGCGGCTGGCGGGGCTGCCGGAGGCGCATTTCGCCGTCTCGCCGCTGGAAAATCCCGACGGCTACGCCCTGCATCACCACCTTTGCGCCGCACACCCCGCGCACATGCATCACGCCGCGCGCTACACCGCCTTCGGCAACGACCTGGAGTTCGAGCCCGAGCCGGCCGAGGGTGCGGCCGGTTTCGAAAAGGACATCCGGTGGCAGGCGGAGGCGCTTTGCGCGCCAAAGCTCCACGTGAACCTGCACGGCTACCCCGCGCATGAATGGACGCGGCCCCTGACAGGCTATGTCCCGCGCGGTTTCGAGATGTGGACGATCCCCAAGGGCTTCTTCCTCGTGCTGCGCCATCATCCCGACTGGGAGGAACGCGGCGCGCGCCTGATCGAGGCAGTCACCGCCCATCTCGACCGCGTTCCCGGCCTCAGGGCCTTCAACGAGGCGCAGATCGCGCTTTTCGAGATTCACGCCGGCGAGACGGGCTTTCGCATCGTCAATGGTGTTCCCTGTCTCATCAGCGTTGAGACGCGGCACGCGGCTCCCCTGACACTGATCACCGAATATCCCGACGAGACGATCACGGGTGCGGACTTCGTGCAGGCGCACACCGCGCAGATGGAGACGGTGCTGGCAGCCTATCACGCGTTCCGGCAGATGATGCTGTCCTGAGCCAGCGGCGATTTTTTCCACCATCCTCAGGGTTGCGGGGGCGCGGCTGCAAAGAGCCTCGCCGTTCCGCTTCTGCTTTCTTGCCAAGGCATAAAGTCGACTGTAAATGTCAGGAAAACATTTCGTCTTGCCGAGGCAGCGCTTCCATGATCACCGCATCCGATCGTTTCCATGCTCGCGCCACACTCGCCGGCGTGTCGGAGTCAGGTATTCTCAAGGCCGTTCAGGAAGGGGCCGAGGGCGGTGCCGTGGAAAGGGCGGAGGGCGGTTGGCGGGTGGCGCATGCCCTCGGGCGGATCGCGCTGCGGCCGCAGGACAGCGGCTTCGAAATCCTGCTCGAGGCAGAGGATCGCACCTCGCTCGCCTATCTTCAGCTCGGCCTCACCTATCGCCTCTCCACGCTCAACAGGCGCCTTCAGCCCGATTGGGAAAGCGACAACAAGCCCGGGATGCTGCTGCCCTATTTCCGCGAGATGCGCGTGGTGTCGGTGACCGACGTCACGCCGCGCCTGCGCCGCGTCCGGCTGGCGGGCGAGGATCTGGCGCGCTTTGCCCGCGACGGGCTTCATGTCCGCCTCCTGTTTCCGCCCGAAGGCGCGGAAAGACCTGTCTGGCCGCGGATCGGCAAGAACGGCGATGCTGTCTGGCCGGACGACGAAGACCGGCCCGTGGCGCGGGTCTACACGATCCGCCGGATCGACGTGGCCCGGGGGCTGGTGGACATCGATATGGTATTGCATGGTGGCGATGACTATCCGGGTGCCGGATGGGCGGCGCGGGCAAAGCCGGGCGATATCGTCGGCATGACGGGTCCGGGCGGCGGCGGCGCGCCGAAGGCGCGCAAGCTCGTGCTCCTGGGCGACGAGACGGCTTTGCCCGCCATCAGCCGGATCCTCGAGAACCTGCCGGAGGAGGCGGAGGCCGTCGCCCGCGTGGAGATCGCCGATGCGGCAGAGATTCAGCCACTTGAAACCCGGGCCGCGCTCGATTTCGCCTGGCTGCCGCGCGAGGGGCGTCCGGCCGGCAGCACGGTCCTTTTGCCGGAAGCGCTGAAGAGCCTGCAGTTGCACGGGGACGACCCGGATGTCTTTGTGTGGGCCGGCTGCGAGTTCTCCGCCTTCAAAACCATTCGCAGGCATTTGCGCACGGCGTTGCGTTTGCCCAGGGCACAGCATCTGGCCGTCGCTTACTGGCGGCGCGGCACTGTCGGCGCCCACTGAAGCGCGATCCGAAACGGCCGCAGACCCGCCGGCTTCAACCGCCTTCGTGCGCGGGATTCCCGGGTGCCTCGCGGGCGGCGTCCAGACGGCGCATCGCGGCAAACAGCACCTCGCGATCCCGGCAATGGGCTTCGAACAGCGCGACGAAGATCGTATTGGTCGTGTCGTGTGGGCCGGGCGCTTCCATCGCGCGCGAAAGGCTCTCGGCGGCAGCCTGCTTGGCCTCGCGGACGGCGCGCCGCAGCCGTTCGATCTCAACGGTATGCTGCTCGCGGGAAGGCGTGTCCTGACTGGGCCCGGCAGGGAGAGGCCGTGGCTCAGGGAAACCGAAATGCATCATGTCGCAACGCCTCCCGGCGCCTTCTGAAATCCTGCTCCTTCCGATACATAATACCTTACCAAAAAAGTCAAGTTTATGCTAGGATGCGTTCGATGACGCCTGAGAGGAAGGGGCGCAACGATCCGGAGGACCGCACATGCCGGAGAGGCGAAACGAGCTTGACGATCCGTGCCGCTATTTCGAGCGTCCCGCCGAGAAACTCGTGCTGGAGGGCTACCGCTGCTGGACCCACGGCTATGCCACGCGTTCGACCGAACCCTGGATCGATGCCCAGCGCCTTTATCGCCGCCTTCTCGGCGAGGAGAACGGGGCTGATGCAATCATCGCGCTCGCCGGGTTCGTGAAGACGCTGGGCGTGTGCGCAGTCTGTCCGTTACGCATGTTCCGGTCGGGCGCCCCGTTCATCTGCCGCGACGAAGCCCTTGTCCTCGGGCTGATCTCGGGAATCCAGAACGCGGACCAGCCGACGGTGGATTATTGCCTGCAAAGTCTGTGCTGCCCACAGTTTTGCGAGGACGTCGCCATGACCGCAGGGGCGTTCGCGCTCAGCCTGAAGGCCTCCGACAGGATCATGATGCCCATCCCCGTCCACGTTCTCGCCAGGATCGGCGAACGGTCCCACGAGAGCGACCGGGATCCGGCGATCTCGCGGACCATCCACTGATGCATGGTTGCCGGCCTATGCCGGCGCCTCGAACAGCAGGAGGGCTGCTGTCCTCGTCATCCGGCCAAGCGGCAACGCCTCGCCTCGCCGGGATCCGTTGAGCAGCGGCGGTCGTTCTTCGGGGAATGCGCTGACGGTTTCCGACGAGGGGCAGTACTCGATGACGTCCCAGCCGATAGGTGCCGGATAAGCTCTCTGCTTTCCGGGCGACGGGGTCGTCCTCTATGCGATTTGCCCTGCCCTGAGGCGGGGAGAAGATGTCATCGGCCCGTCATCGGCGTGTAAAGCGCGTGACACAAACCTTCGCTATCCGTTCCGCCATCGCGTTGCACACGAGTGCAAACATGCGAGCGAGAGGCGGGGCCGGATGAGTGCCATCGAGTTGCAGTCGGTTTGCAAGTCCCTCGGGGGAAAGCCCGTGGTGCGCGACGTCTCCCTCTCGATCGCGAACGGTGAGTTCGTGGCCATTCTCGGACCGTCGGGTTGCGGCAAGACGACCATGCTCCGCCTGATCGCGGGATTTGAGACCGTCGACAGCGGCCGCGTCCTTGTGGGCGGGCGGACGCTTTCCGCGCCGGGAACCCACGCCCCGCCCGAGGTGCGCAATGTCGGGATCGTCTTCCAGAACTACGCCTTGTGGCCGCACATGTCGGTAGCAGAGAATGTGGGCTTCAGTCTCAAGGTGGCCGGCCTGCCGCGGGCAGAGCGCGAGGCGCGCGTCTCCCAGACTCTGGCCATGGTGGGGCTGACGCAGTTCGGCGACCGCGCACCGGCGGCGCTTTCGGGCGGCCAGCGCCAGCGCGTGGCGCTCGCCCGCTGCCTGGCCGCGAAGAATCCCGTGGTGCTTCTCGACGAACCGCTCGCCAATCTCGACGTGCATCTGCGCGCGGCGATGGAGGACGAGTTCGCCGATTTCCACGCCCGCTCCGGCGCCACCATGCTCTATGTCACGCACGACCAGGCCGAGGCCATGGCGCTGGCCGACCGCATTGCGGTCATGGATGCCGGGCGGATCGTCCAGTTCGATACGCCGCAGACGCTTTACCGCGAGCCGGCGAACGAGATGATCGCCCGTTTCGTCGGCGACGGCCGGCTGGTCGCGGTCGAGGATCTGCGGCCGCTCGGAGACGGCCGTGCCACGGCGCGGCTGTACGGACAGCCCGTCACCGTGCGCTGTGCCGCCGGGGAACGGGCGCGCCGACGCGCCAGCCTGTCGCTGCATCCGGGTGACCTGTCGCTGACAGGGGACGATCCGCAGGCGGGCCTTGCCGCCGAGGTCCTCCGGATACGCTACCGCGGCGACCATTTTCGCGCCGAGCTCGCGCTCGGTGCCGATCCGCGGATCGTTCTGCCCGTCAACCTGCCCCAGCGGGTGCCGGTGGGGCAGAAGGTGGCCGTCGCGCTGCGCGACGGCTGGGTTCTTCCGGACCCGAATCTTGCCCAAGCTCAAGCCGCTTAACTGAAGGATGATACGATGAGAGTCTCGACCATTGCCCTTGCGGCCGCGCTCGCCGTCGCGCCGTTCGCCGCTTTCGCACAGACCACGCTCACCCTCTACACCAGCCAGCCGCCGGAGATCGCCCAGCAGACGGTCGACGCCTTCCAGGCCGAGCACCCCGAGATCGAGATCGACTGGATCCGCAACGGCACCTCGGCGCTGATGAACGTGCTGCGCGCCGAGATCGAGGCAGGCGAACTGAAGCCCGACGTGCTTCTGGTGGCGGACGTCATCAATCTCGGCCAGCTCAAGGCCGAGGGCCATCTGATGGCTTACCCGGAAGCCCCGGTCGAGCCCTACGACCCGGCCACCTACGACAAGGACATGACCTTCTTCGGTACGAAGGCGATCACCACCGGCATCGCCTACAACACCGAGAACGCCGAGCCCGTCGAGACGTGGGCGGATCTCCTGGTGGAGGAAAACCGCGGCCAGATCGCCGTGCCGAGCCCGCTTTATTCGGGCGCCGCGCTCAACCACCTCCATGCCCTCATCAACGAAGAGGACATCGGCTGGTCCTTCTACGAGGGGCTGGAGCAGCTCGACATCGTGCCGGAAGGCGGCAACGGCCCGGCGCTGAAGGCGGTCGCCTCGGGAATGGCCAAGTACGGCATCATCGTCGACGCCAACGTGCTGACCGCAAAGGCGCAAGGTTCGCCGATCGACTATATCGTGCCGGCCGACGGTGTCTCCTTCATCACCGAGCCGGTGGCAATCATGGCCAACACGGACCAGCCGGAGGCAGCCAAGCTGTTCGTCGACTTCCTTCTGTCCAAGGAGGGCCAGGAACTGGTGGCCGAGCAGAACTACCTGCCGATCCATCCCGACGTGGCGCCGCCGGAAGGCTTTCCCGCGATTTCCGGCATGAAGCTGCTGGGCTATGACGCCGACGCGGCGGTGAAGGACAACGAAGAGGTGCGCGCCCGCTTTGCCGACATCTTCGGCGGCTGAGCCGGGATCATGACGGACACCACGCAAACCTTCGAGGAGCGCCCCACGCGGGCGCTCCTCCCTGTGCCGAGGTTGCGTCGGCCGAACACCGAGCAGGTGACACTGGTCCTGCTCGCCCTGCTTGTCGCGGCGGTTTCGCTGGGTCCGCTCCTGCGCTTGATCTGGGCAGCGCTGATGCCGGACGGCGCGTTCGATACGGCAAGGCTCAAAGAACTCCTGTGGAGCCGCAGGGTCCTGGAGGCGATCTGGAACACCGTCTATATCTCGCTTTCCGCCACCGTTCTCGCCGTGGTCGTGGGGACGGCCGCCGCGCTGCTTGTCGGCCTGACGGACATGCGTTTCAGGACGGCCTTCGTTTTCGGCTTCGTCCTGCCGCTGATGATCCCGCCGCAGGTGACCGCGCTCGCGTGGATCCAGTCTTTTTCGCCTGCAAGCCCCATCCTCGGTGCGCTCGGTCTGTCGCTGGAAGGGGGCATGCGCCATCCGCTCTATTCTGCCGCCGGCATTATCCTGCTGCTCGGCCTCTACAACGCGCCGCTCGTCTTCCTGACGGTGCGCGCCAGCCTACGGCGCCTGCCGGGCGAACTGATCGAGGCGGGCCGCGCGGCGGGGGGACGGCCTTTTCGGCTTCTTCTCGAGATCGTCCTGCCGCTGTTGCGCGCAGGTATTTTCGCCGGGGCCGCACTCGCCTTCGTCTCCTCCATCGGCAATTTCGGCATCCAGGCGATGCTGGGCATTCCCGCGCGCGTGCACACGATGATCACGCTCATCTACCGCAGGCTCAACGCCTACGGTCCGTCTGCTCTGAACGACATGGCGCTTTTGGCGGTGGTGCTCGCCGTTCTCACCATTGCCGGCGTGGCGCTTGCGGGCTGGCTCGGCAGCCGCGGCGACCAGCGGGTCAGCGGGGCGGCCAGAAGCGTGAGGCTGCCCCTGGGGCGCTGGCGCAGGCCCGCGCAGGCCGCCGCCTGGAGCTATCTGGTGCTCACATTGGCATTGCCCCTGAGCGCCCTCGTCGGCTCCTCCCTCGTTTCGGGATACGGTCAGGCACTCACCCTCGAGACACTCACCTTCGCGCACTATCGCAATGCGCTTTTCGAGCACGGCGCCATCCGCGAGGCCTTCGTCACCAGCCTGGGGCTGACGGTCGCCGCCGTCATCGTGCTGATGCTCGTCTCGGTCGTGCTTGGCTATTATCTCAGCTGGCGGCGCGGCCGGCTGGCACGGCTGCTGTCGCTTTCCAGCGAACTGACCTACGCCCTGCCGGGCATCGTCATCGGCGTGGCGATGATCCTCTTCTTCCTGCGCCCGCTGCCGCTCATCGACGTCAGCCTCTACGGGACGGTGTGGATCATCCTCATCGCGTACATGTCGAACTTCCTTGTCCTCAGCCTGCGCCCGACGCTCGGCGGCTTCGCCCAGCTCGACCGCAACTGCGACGAGGCGGCACAGGTGGCCGGTGCCGGCTTTCTCCGCCGCATGGCGAGCATCGTCTTTCCCATGGTGCTGCCGGCGGCGGCGGCCGGGGGCGTCATCGTCTTCATGACCGCGCTCAACGAGATCCAGGCCTCGGTTCTTCTCGTCTCCTCCAAGGCGCAGACCATCGGGCCGATGATCATTTTCCTGGAGGAGGCGGGTTCGTCCACGCTGGCAGCGGCCGTCGGCTGTCTGATGATACTGGCGGTCCTCTTCCTGATGCTCGCAAGCTCGGTCTTTGCCAAGCGCCTGCCGGCCGGGATCCTGCCATGGCGCGACTGAGCATACTGGGCGGACTGGGCCGCAAGGGACCGGCCGCCTTTCTTCTGGAAGTCGAGGGACGGCGCATCCTGATGGACCTCGGCGAGGGGCCCGTGCCCGGCGAGCGGCCGTGCCTCGACAAGCTCGGCGCGGTGGATGCGCTGGTGCTGTCGCACGCCCACATGGACCATTGCGGCGCCCTCGACCTGCATACACGCATCGGCGCGCCGCCGGTCCATGCCAGCGCCGCTACCTGGGCGCAGATCCCGCCCGAGCGGCTGGCCGAACGCCATCGCGTCGTCGTGCCGCTCGAAGGCGTGGCGGAGGTCGCCGGCCTGGCGATGCGTTTCGGGCGCAGCGGGCATGCCCTCGGCGGCGTCTGGATGCGCATCGATACCCCGCGCGGCGGTCTGCTCTACACGGGCGACTGGAGCGTGGAGTCCGAAATCTTCCCCTTTGATCCCCCGCCTGCGGCGTCGACACTGATCGTCGACGCCTCCTATGGCGACCGCGCGCAAGCGCTGGAGGATCAGTTTGACCGGATCCGCGCCATGGCGCAGGGCGGCGCCGTCCTCTGCGTGCCTGCCGCCGGGCGTGGTCCGGAAGTGGCTCTGCGTCTCGCGCGTGCGGGGCTTTCGCCGAAGGTGTGTCCCGTCGTGGCGCGCGAGATCCGTCTTCTGGCCGGAGACTTTGAGAGCGGATGCGTGCCCGAGATTCGCGCCGCGCTCGCCGCGTTCGCGTTTGCCCTCGCCGACGGCGGCACTGCGCGACCCGGCGAC
The DNA here is from genome assembly GCF_034427935.1 of Chelativorans sp. M5D2P16. NCBI lineage: Bacteria > Pseudomonadati > Pseudomonadota > Alphaproteobacteria > Hyphomicrobiales > Phyllobacteriaceae > Chelativorans > Chelativorans sp. M5D2P16. The sequence goes on from NZ_JAXQNM010000002.1 coordinate 21,611, forward strand.
GCCATCGTCGCCACGGAGGCTAATGCCGAGGCCGGGCTTGCCACCGCGCTCCGCGCCCGCCTCGGCGAGGGGTTCCGTTTCCTCTTTTCCAGCCATGTGCCTGCCGGCACCCCGGCGGAGGCGCTGCTTCAGGCCGGTGCCGCGCACTGGCTGGGCTGGAACGTGCACCCGCGGCTCGGAGACGTTCTGGACCTTGCCGATTCCTGCGCCGCGCGACGGGTGGTCCCCCTCTTCCTGAACGTTTCCGAAGCGCCGAACCTGGGTGCCGGGCTGGGTGACCGGCTCTGTCTCGACAGGACGATCGAAGTCTAGCGGATAGCTAATGCAGAAAGCCTTTCCTTCCGTCATCCACCAAACGCCGGGGGACCGGCCGGTCCTCGCTCCTGTGGGGCACGGCTTCGGCCGGGACCGCCTCACGCTCTATATCGGCAACCTTTCCGCGGCCGAAGATGCCGGCATGCTGCAGGCCGCCGGCGTGACGGCCAGCCTCAATGTCGCTCTCAACGTGTTCCCGATGCCGCTGGCGCTGGCCGACGGGATGCATATGCGCCGTTATCAGATCGGCCTGACCGACGGTCCGGGAAACGATCCCCGCGTTCTTGCCGCCGCCGTTCTGGCGCTCCACGGGCTGGTCGAAACCTATACGGAAGGAAAGCCGCACTACCCGCCGAACCGGCGCGGCAATATTCTGGTCCACTGCCGCGCCGGCCAGTCCCGCTCGGCCACGGTGCTCGCCCTTTATCTGCATATCTGCCGGCCTCGCGATTATCCGCGCCTTAGCGACTCCCTGGTGCATATCCGGCGTTGCCGTGGCATGGACGAGCGCTATCCGCTGGCGTCCATGATCGCGCTTGCCGAACAGGCCTTACCGATGCTCGCGGCGATAAGCGGCCGGGCGGAGGCCCGCTGAGCATGCGCCGGGGGTTCGTGAGGGCGCTCGACGTCGCGCTGCATGCCGGCGTTTCGCGCTCGGCGGTCTCGCGCTGCTTCACCCCCGGCGCCAGCGTCTCGGATACGGTGCGAATGCGGGTCGAGGCCTCGGCACGGGCGCTGGGCTACCGCGTCAATCGCCTGGCGCAGACCCTTCATACCGAGCGTTCCAGCCTGGTGGGCGTTGTCGGGTCGAACCTCGCCAATCCCTATCTCGCGGTCCAACTCGCCGATCTCACCGCGGCGCTGGTCGAAGAGGATCTTCAATGCCTGCTGATGAACGCCAGCGGCGACGGGAAGGACCTGAGGCGGTCGCTTCAGCTGCTTCTGGAATATCGTGTCCGTGCGGTGGTGGTCCTGTCCGGCGCGCCGCATCATTCGCTGGTGCGCGAGTGCCTGGATAACGGCGTGCGCGTCGTCCTCATCAACCGGACCGTCGACAGCGCCCTGGCCGATATCATCGCCTTCGATGCAGAGCAGGGCGGGCGGCTCGCCGCCGAGCGGCTGATCGCCGACGGGCGCCGGCGGGTGGCGGTGGTGCAGAGCGCCAGCAAGACTCTGTCGAAGCAGCAGCGCGCAGAGGCATTCCGCGCGCGCATGGCGGAGGCGGGGGTGGAGGTCGTCACATGGGCGCGCGGCGGCAACAGTTACACCGCGGGCGAAGAGGCCGCTCGCGCACTCCTGGGGCAGGGCGGCATCGACGGCGTGTTCTGCGTCACGGACGAATTGGGGCTGGGGTTCCTGAACACTGCGCGCCATGCGCTCGCCCGGCGCATCCCCGAGGAGGTGTCGCTGATCGCCTTCGACGACGTGCCGCAGGCGGCGTGGTCGTCACACGCCATGACAACCATCCGGCAGCCGGTCGCCGAGCTCAATCGCGCCGTCATCGAGGCGCTCACCCGCGACACGGCCGGAGATCGGCGCCCCTTCGTGCGCAAGATCCCGGTCACCCTCGTGGAGCGCGGCACCACGCTGCCGGGGCGTTGAACCCCGGCAGTTAAAAAGCAAGGTCTCCTCAGGCGTCGTCCTGCGCGCTCCAGTCCGCGTACCAGTCGCGGAAGAGCGCATACTGCGCTTCGAGATAATTGCGCTGGGCATCGGTCAGCGCGTCGGTTTCATTGAAATGCAGCGCGTATTCGCTGTCGCCGTTCAGCACCATCAGGTGCTTGTAATAGAGCACCAGGTCCGGTCCCTCGTCGAAGGAGGAGAGGACCGCCATCGCCTCGTCGAGCTCCTTCGCACGGATGCGGGCGCGGGCGTTGCCCCTGGCCGCCTTCTCGCACAGGGAAACGAGGTGCAGCACCTCGCGCGGGAGCGCATTGCCGATGCCGGTGATCGCGCCCCTGGCGCCGCAATTGACGAAGCCGTGGAAGACGTTGGTGTCGACGCCGACCATCAGCGTCACGTCGTCATCTTGCGAGGTGATGTGCTCGGCGGCGTAGCGCAGGTCGGCGGCGCCGCCGAATTCCTTGAAGCCGATCAGGTTGGGATGCTCGGCACGCAGCGCGAAGAACAGGTCGGCCCGCGTGGCGAAGCCGTAATAGGGGCTGTTGTAGATCACGGCGGGCAGGTCGGGGGCGGCCGAAAGGATCGCCTTGAAGTGCGCGCGCTGGGCGCTGGGCGAGGTGCCGCGCGAAAGCACGCGTGGGATCACCATCAGGCCGTGCGCGCCGACCTCGGCGGCGTGCGCCGCATGGGCCACCGCCTGCCTGGTGTTCACCGCGCCGGTGCCGACGATGGTGGGCACGCCCGCCGCGACGAGCCGCGCCACGCCCTCCATGCGCTCGGCGTCCGTCAGAAGCGGCCAGTCGCCCATCGAGCCGCAATAGACGACGGCGGACATGCCCGCTTCGATCAGCTCCTTGCCCTTCTTCACGAGCGCGGCGTAGTCGGGCGTGCGCTCCGCCGTGCAGGGCGTCATCAGGGCGGGAATTGTGCCTGTGAAAATGTTGTCAGCCATCTTTCTATCCTTCGGGTGTGCCGGGCACCGGGAGTTTGGCGGTATGCGACTGCGCTTCTGACAATGGCATCGCGCCGGATGTGCCCGTTAGGGGAGGGGACGGTCGGTCAGAACCCCACGATCTTGGAGGGCAGCCAGGTCGTGAGCTCGGGAAAGAGCGCGATCGCGACCAGGGTCGCCAGTTGCAGCAGAATGAAGGGCGTCACGCCCCGGCACATCTGGCCGTATGTCATGTCGGGCGGCGCGATGGATTTCAGGTAGAAGATCGACGATGCCATGGGCGGCGTGAGGTAGCTCGTCTGGATCACGACGATCACCATCGTGCCGAACCACACCGGGTCGATACCGGCGGCGCGGATGAAGGGTGTGAAGAGCGGCACGCAGATCAGCACGTTCGCGGTCCAGTCGAGAACGAAACCGAGGAGCAGGACGATAAGCAGGAACAGCGCGATCATGCCCGCGTCGCCGAGCCCGGCGGTTTCGACCATGGTGCGGATGAGGCGCGACCCGCCGTTGGCCGCGAAAGTGCCCATGAACATGGTGCCGGCCGCCACGATCAGCAGGATCATCGCCGAGATGCGCACGGTGATCTTCAGGGATTCGCGCAGCATGCCGAGGCTGAACCGGCCATAGGCGATGCATAGAATCAACGCGCCCACCGCACCCACGGAGGCGGCTTCGGTCGGCGAGGCGATGCCGGCAAGCAGGGAGCCCAGTACCGCGAAGATCAGGGCGAAGATGGGCAGGAGGGACGTAGCGGTCAGGCGCAGCTTCTCCGCCAGCGGAACGTCGGTGAAGTCGTCTTCCGCCTCGGGCTTTTCGGGCGGACGCACCAGACCGTGGACCAGGAGGAAAAGGATGAACAGCGCCACCATCAAAAGCCCCGGCAGCATCATGCCGGCAAGAAGCTCGCCCACCGACATCTGAGCGAGCGAGGCATACATCACCGCGATGACCGAGGGCGGGATCATGGTGCCCAGCGAGCCGCCCGCGCAGATCGTGCCGGCGATCAGGCTGTTGTCGTAGCGATAGCGCTTCATGGCTGGAATCGCCATCATGCCGATCATCACCTCGACGGCGCCCACGACGCCAGCGGCGGCGGCGAAGACCGCGCCCATGGCGATGGTGGCGACGGCGAGCCCGCCCGGCAGGCGCGACATCCAGAGCTGCATGACGCGGAACAGCCGCTCGGCGATGCCTGAGCGTTCGAGAATCGCTCCCATCAGGACGAACATCGGGATCGCCGCGAGGATGAAGTTTGTGGCAGCGGAATAGAAAGAGCCGTAGAGCTGCCCGAAAGCGTTCGGCCCGAAGGCGATCAGCCCCGCTCCAGCCGAAACCACGGCGAGCGAAAAGGCGATCGGAATGCCCGAAAGGACGAGCAGGAACAGCATTGGAAACATGAGCGCGGCAATGAGCATGTCTCAGGCTTCCAGATCGAAATCGGTGTTGGTTTCGCCCCGGAAGGCGCGCAGGCCCTGCACGGCGATCTGGAGGGTAAGCGCCACCAGGCCCAGCGCCAGCATGGTGTAGAAGGGCCACATGAGGGGCGCCCAGGGGCTGACCATCTCCACCTCGCCGGTCGCATAGGCACGCCAGGCGCGGCCGATCGCGAACCAGGACAGGCCTGCGAAGATGGGTGTCAGCAGAACGAAGAAAACGACGCCCTCGATAGCGCGGCGAGCGCCGGACGGCATCTTCTGTGCGAGGAAGTCGATGCGTACATGGGCGTCCTGGCGCAGCGCGTAGGCGGCGCCGAGGACGAAGAGCGTTCCGGTGCACATGTAGGAGATGTCGAACGCCCAGATGGTGGGCGCGCCGAAGACATAGCGCGCCGCGACCTCATAGATCATGGAGACGACCAGCACGAGGGTTATCAGTTCCGCAACGCGGGAAAGCGCTCCCGACATTGCGTCCACCGTCCTGAATAGCCGATTCATTCCGGTCGTCTCCGATCCTTGGGTTTCAGTCTTCGTTGCGGATCAGGTAGCTGCTTTCGGAAGACCAGCGGTCCTTGAAAGCCATGTAGTCGGAAAGCAGTTCCGCCATCTCGGGCTTGCCTTCCTCCTTCAGGGCCGCGGCCTTCTTGGTGATCCAGTCGACGCCGGCTTCGGACAGCTCGGTCACGAATTCGGGATCGAGGGTGATGATCTCGTTGGGTCCTTCGCGATAGGTTTCCATCGCCTTGAGGTCTTCGCCGTAGAAATGCAGCAGTGCCTGCATCGTCGTCAAATCCGCGGCCTTTTCGACCAGCGGCTTCAGCTCATCATCGAGCGCGTCCCAGGTTTCCTGTTTGAGAACCACCTCCCACAGGAAGGTCGGCTGATGAACGCCCGGCACGATGATGTACTTCGCCGCTTCATGGAAGCCTTCCGGCAGGTTGCCCGAGGGCGGGCCCCACTCGACCAGATCGACGCCCTTGCGCTGCAGAAGCGTGTAGATCTCACCGGGAGGCACGACCGTCGGCACGGCGCCGAAATATTCGCCCATCACCTCGGCCCAGGGGCCGGATGTGCGGTACTTGACGCCCTTGAGGTCCTCGGCAGTGCGGATCGGCACGTTGGCATGGGCCATGATTTCCGAAGAGCCGATGCCGACGATCAGGCTCTTGAAGCCTTCCTCGGCACGCAGCGCGTAGAGCGCTTCCTTGCCGCCGCCCTCGTAAATCCAGGTGATGTAGGCCTCGGGCCCCATGCCGCCGGGAAAGCCGGCGAAGATCGCGTTGATCGGGTCCTGGTTGACCCGGTAGCTCGGCGTGGAGTGGCCGGCCTGGACGATGCCGTCGCGTACGCCGTCATAGACCTGCAGGGCGGGCACGAGAACGCCGGCGCCAAAGGGTTCGATCTCGACACGGCCCTCGGTCAGAACGTCGACGTTGTCGGCGAAGCGCTCGAGAAAATTGATGTAGAACGGCGAGCCCTCGGGCACCGAGGTCGGCACCTGCCAGGTGACCTCCTGAGCCGTGGCGGTCGTGCCCACCATCAGGAGCGGCACGATCAACCCCCATTTTCTGATGTGTTCGAACATTACAATCCCCTGTTGTTTGTCTGTTCCACGGGCCTGTGCATGGCGCCAGGCGGTTCCGGTCGCCCGCCGCACGGAACCGAAGGTTTCACTGGCCGGACGCGCGCGCCGGCTCCAGCCACGATGCAGGCTAATGCAGAAGACTTATCATGTCGACAACAAATATACATGAAATCCAGCGTAACGTTTGACGGCACTCCACGGTGTCTTTTTTTGCGGGGAGAATGCGGCCGGTAGGCCTACCGTCAGAGCGTCAGTTCGGCGTTCACGCGGCGGTCGGCGGCGATATAGGCCTGAATCTGGCGGACGATCTGGTCTGCGTGCGCCCGGGCCACGCGGTCTGCGCGCGCCACGTCGTGGGCTTCGATAGCGGCGACCATCTCTTCGTGCTCGTCGAGATAGGCGCGTGGCAGTTCGTCATTGAAGGAGGAATAGTAGAAGCGCAGGAGGCGGCGCCCCTCGTCGAGCAATCGCTCGAAGAGCTCGGTATAATAGCGGTTCTTGCCCGCCCTTGCGATCTCGGCGTGAAAGTTGCGGTTCACCTCGATCATGCCGGAGACGTCCTTTGCCGCCACGGCTTCGGCATAACCTGTCTGCAGCGCGCGGATCGTGGCGATCTCATCCTCCGTCCGGTTGGCGGCGGCCAGCCGCGTGGTCACCCGGTACATCAGCGAAAGCGCATCGAAGAACTGCGGCATCTCCAGGAAATCGATCGGCGCGACGACGGTCGAGCGGTTGGGGAGGGTGACGACCAGTCCGTCGCTCGCCAGCCGCACAAGCGCCTCGCGGATGGGCGTCCGCGACATGCCGAAACGCTCGGTCAGCTTGATCTCGTCGATGAGGCTGCCGGGCGGAATCTTGAGTTCCAGGATCTCCCGCTTGAGCGTGGCATAGGCGGTGGCCACGCCGAGTCCGCGCTTGCGCTTGGCGCCGTTCGCCTCCGAGGCGGCGGAGGTTTGTTCGTTCATGAGTCCGCGCCCTGCCAATAGGAACATCTTGTCGACAAGGTGTTCCTATCAGCGCGCATGTCGAAATGAAAGGGGCCGCCTCGTGCGGCGGCCCGGAAAGGAAAGCGGGGGGAGGGCGACGCCCTTTCGTATCACCCGGCCCGGTTCTTTTCGCCCTTTCGTGCCAGATGCCACAGGGCGTTGGCGTTGAGCGGCGTCTTCGACACCTCGATGCCGAGCGCATCGGCGACGGCATTGGCGATCGCCGCCGCCGGCCCGATCGCGCCGCCTTCGCCGAGGCCCTTTGCGCCGAGCGGTGTGAGCGGTGTCGGCGTTTCGATGTGGTGCAGCTCGATCTCCGGGATTTCGGTCGCCAGCGGCATCAGATAGTCGGCGAAGGTGACGGTAAGGGGTTGGCCTTCCTCGTCATAGATGAAGTGCTCGAGCATGGCCGAGCCGATGCCCTGCACGACGCCGCCGCGCACCTGACCGTCGACGATGAGCGGGTTCAGGATGGTGCCGCAGTCCTCGACCACGACGAAGCGTTTGAGCCGCATCTTGCCGGTTTTGGTGTCGATCTCGACCACCGCCGCGTGGACGGCATTGGAATATGTGCCGTCATTGGGTCCGTCGAGCGAATATTGCACCTCCAGCCCCGGCTCCATTCCCGCCGGCAACTGGTCGACATTGCGCAGCGCGGCGCGCGCCAGCTTGGCGACGGCGACATGCCTGTCGGGATGGCCCTCCGGATGGGCCGCACCGTTCTGCAGGACGATCTTCTGCGGGTCTGTCTGAAGAAGGTGGCCGGCAATGGCCTTGAGCTTGTCGGCGATGCGGGTGGCGGCGACATGCACCGCGCCGCCACCGAGCGCCCCGCCGCGGCTGCCCCACGTGCCGACGGAATAGGGGGTCGTCAGCGTGTCGCCGTGACGCACATGTACATCCCCCGGATCGATCCCCAGGGCATCGGCGGCGACCTGGGCCATGACGGTCTCGTGGCCCTGGCCGTGGTTCTGCAAGCCGATGTCGACGAAAGCCTGTCCGTCGGGCGTCATTTCCACCCGGGCGGCGATATAGCCCGTCTCGATGGGCACGCGGCGGCGGGTGAAGTCGGGCGTGCCGTGCGCGGTCTGCTCGACGAAGCAGGCAAGGCCGACGCCGATCCTTTTGTGCGGATCCTTGTGCGAGGCTGCGGCCGCCGCGCGATCCTCGGCCAGAAGGTCGCGGACCTTCTCCAGGGTCTCTGCATAAGAGCCTGGATCATAGGTGAAGCCGAGCGCATTGGTGTAGGGAAAGTTCCGGACGACGTTCTTGAGACGGAAGGCGATGGGATCGAGGCCGAGCTCCTTGGCGATGTCGTCCATCAGCCGTTCCTGCGAGAACACGGCGGACGGCCGCCCGACGCCGCGATAGGTGCCGATCGGGCACTTGTTGGTCGCCAGGGCGCGGAAGGTGGCTTCGTAGTGCTGGAAGTCATACGGGCCGGGCATCACCTTTGCCGCCATGCCGGGATCGCCGGCGGCGGTGAACGGAAAGGTGGAATAGGCGCCGACATCCACGCTGATGTCCGCTTTCAGCCCGAGAATCCGGCCGTCCTCGGACACATAGGCCTCGAGCGTGTGGCTGTGGTCGCGGGCGTGGATGCTGGAGGTGAGGTGCTCGCGGCGGTCCTCCACCCATTTCACCGGGCGGCCCGTCTTCATCGCCAGCCAGGGGACCAGGACCTCCTCCGGGAAGACCTGTCCCTTGACGCCGAAGCCGCCGCCGACATCCGGCGCGACGACACGCAGGCGCGATTCCGGCAACCCCAGTTCCTCCGCGATATAGGTGCGCACGAGATGCGGGATCTGCGTCGAGGACCATACGGTCAGCGTCCGGTTGGCGGGATCATATTCGGCGGCGACGCCGCGCCCCTCCATGGGTACGCCGGCCTGGCGCTGGGTGGTGTAAGTGCGCGTGATCACATGGGCGGCCTCGGCCTTCGCCGTGGCGATGTCGCCGCCCTTCATCTGCCGTTCCACGAAGACGTTGGTGCGCCATCCCTCGAAGAGGCCCGGGACCTCCGGATCGCGTGCCTGGTCCATGGTCGTGACTACTTCCAGGGGATCGTAATCGACGAAAACCATCTCGGCGGCGTCCTCCGCCCGGTAGGCGTCGTCGGCCAATACCGCGGCGACCGCCTCGCCGACGAAGCGGACACGGTCCCTGGCGAGCAGGGGCTGCTCCGAATACTGCATCTCCGGATAGTCCTGGTGCGCCTTGATCGACAGATCGCCGATGTCGGCGCCTGTGAAGACCTGCGTCGGGAAACCGATGTCCTCAAGCGTCTCGGTGTCGATCTCCAGGATTTTCGCATGCGCCATCTGCGCGCGGACAAAGCGCAGATGCAGCATGTTCGGCAGCCGGATGTCGTCGATATAGCGCGCCGTGCCGGCAAGCAGGCGCGTGTCCTCGAAACGCTGAATGCGGGCGCCGATATGCTTCGGCCGGTCCATATGCTGGGTCATGCCTGCGCGCCCTCCTTAAGATTTTCGCCGATGGCCTTGCGCACCGCTTCGACAATGCCCTGATAGCCGGTGCAGCGGCAGATATTGCCACTCATGGCTTCGCGGATCTCCTCGTCGTCGGGCATGCGTCCCTCGGCCGTCATCTCCTCGACGAAGGGGATGAGCGTCATGATGAAGCCCGGCGTGCAATAGCCGCACTGCAGGCCGTGCTCGCTGCGGAAGGCCTTTTGCAGCGGGTGGTCGGCATCGACGCCGCCGACGCTTTCCACGGTGCGGACCGACATTCCGTCGCATTGGGCGGCGAAGGTGAGGCAGGACAGGCGTGGCTTGCCGTCGAGATGAACCGTGCAGCAGCCGCAGGCGCCCTGGGCGCAGCCAATGTGCACGCCCGACAGGTTGAACTCCTGACGCAGAACGTCGGCGAGCAGCCTGCGCGATTCGACGCTGAGCCGACGCGTCTCGCCGTTCACTTCGAGGGTGATCTCGATCATGATGCCTCCATTGCGCGGGAACAGGCGACGGAAAGGGCCCGTTCCACCAACTGCCCGATCAGCGCGCGGCGATAGTCCGCGCTGGCGGAATGGTCGTCGGGGGGATTGAGGGTGTCGGTGAAGGCGGCGATGGCGGTCGCGGCATCCGGGCACTCGAGCTCCAGGCCTTCCAGCGCTTCCTCCAGTTGCGGAGCGCGCATGGCCGTCTGGCCGGCACCCGAACAGGCGACCGCCGCGCGGGTGACGCGCCCTCCGGCGTGTTCCAATGTCACGCCGCAGGCGGCAATCGCGAAATCACCACGCCGTTCCGCCATCTCGACAAAGGCGCCCGAGGAGGACGCCGGCGGGACGGGCAGTTCGACGGCGACGATCATCTCGCCCGGCTCCAGCACCGTCATATAAGCCCCTTCGAAGAACTGCGTGGCGAGGATACGCCGTTCACCCCCGGCGGAAGCGACGATGATCTCCCCGTCATGAAGCATGCACAAAAGCGGCAATTCGGCCGTCGGGTCCGAATGGGCCAGGCTCCCGCCAATCGTGCCGTTGCGGCGGATGGTGGGATGCCCGATGGCGTGTACTCCGTCGATGAAGGCCGGAAAATTGTCGATGATGAGTGGCTCGGCGAGATAAGTTTCGTGGCGCACGAGGGCGCCGATGCGGATGACGCCGCCCCCTTCTTCGATGGCATCCAGCCCGAGGCCGTTGATGTCGACCAGGTGAGCGGGGCGGGCCAGCCGCAGGTTCATCATCGGCACGAGGCTCTGGCCACCGGCAATCGGCCGGCCCTCGTCGCCAAACTCCTGAAGCAGCGCCAGCGCCTGCTCCAGGCTCTCCGCCTTATGATACTCGAATTCCGAAGGCCTCATCTGCAAGTCCGTTGGTTGCAAGCCCTTGGTGCGGGCACCGAGGGCATGGGGTTTACGTGGGTTCCGACCACAATCGAAACCGACGCGCCCGCAGGCGCGCGGGCGTGGCTGTTGCAGCCTGCGAGGAACCTACCCATCGGGCCTGTTGTATGCAATGAAAAAAAGATTGTAGACAAAAACGCGATCAACGTATTAGGTTTGGCTATGTCAGCCTCGCTCAGGATGGCTGAGGGGAACAGACGGCTGAAGCGGCCGGCGGCCGCCAGAACATTGGAACAACGCAAGGGAGAACGGAATGAACAAAGCGATCAAGGCGGCTCTAGGGGCGCTCGTGGTGGCCGCGCTTTCGAGCACCGCCACCATTGCCGTTGCACAGGAGAAGGTCACGCTCAGGATGGTCGGCGCGTTTCCGATCGGGCCTTCGCCCACGGCCGAGATCGGCAACAAATTCATGGAAGCGGCCAATCGCCTGGGTGAGGGCAAGGTGGAGATCAGGTATCTCGGCGCATCCGACGTGGTGCCGACCTTCGATCAGCCCGAGGCGCTGGTGAACGGCGTTTTCGACGTCTGGTATGGAGCGCCGAACTATTGGGCCGGCGTCGTGCCCGGCGGCGACTTCACCGAACTGTCCGATCTCAAGGTTCCCGACGGCGGCCCCGGCTCGGAAACCTATGAATATCTGGTCGACATGTTCGCCGAGAAAGGCGTGCGCTATCTTGCACACGCAGCCGGCGACGTCGGTGTCGGCACGCACAAGCTGAGCACCAATTTCGAGGTCGGCTCTGTGGAGGACCTTCAGGGCAAGAAGATCCGCGTCGCGCCGCTGCTGCGCCACTTCGTGGAGGCGGTCGGGGCCGAGCCGATCACGCTCCCGCCGAGCGACATCTTCCTGGCCATCGATCGCGGCACGGTCGACGGGTTCACCTGGCCCGTGGCCGACGGCTACACCAATAACGGCTGGGAAGAGGTGACCGAAAATCTGGTCGATCAGCCCATGTATCGCAGTGGTGCGGGGCTGGCCATGAACCTCGACAAGTGGGAAAGCCTGTCGCCCGAGGTGCAGGACATCCTGACCGAGGCCGTGGTCGAGGCGCAGACCTTCGCGCAGGATTGGTTCCTGAAGAACGAGCAGGAGCAGATCGAAAAGATGAAGGCCGCCGGAATGGAGATCCTGCCCATCTCCGAGGAGGAATCGGAGAAGTGGACCGAGATCGCCAACGACGCGCTGTGGGAGTACTATCAGGAGGTCCTGACCGAGGATCAGGTCGCCGAGGTTTCGCGCCTGCTCGGGCGCGAGTGACACTCTCCCCGCACAACCGCGGCCGCGCACGCTCCGGTGACGCGGCTGCGGTCCAATAAGCGATAAAGACAACGCGGCGTCGGGGGTTGCGCATGCAACTGCTAGAGAAGATCTTCACTTGGATCGTCAATTTTTTTGCCGTGCTTGCCGGACTTCTTCTGGTGGCCATCATGCTGGCCACCGTTTTCAAGGTCGGCTTGCGCGGAATCGCGGGGCAGGGGATCATCGGGATCGACCAGCTCAGCGGAACCGCCATGGTCTATATGACCTTCCTCGGTAGCGTTTGGGTTCTGCGCAACGACAGCCACGTCACCGTCGACCTGGTGTTGAGCACGACGCGAGCGGCGGTAAGGCGCAACCTCATCGTTCTCAACTCCGTCATCGGCGCCATCATCTGCTTCATCGTCAGCTATTACGGTTTCGTCGCGGTTCAGACCTCTCTGGCCCGCGGCATAATGGTGGTCCAGGAGCTGGAAATCCCGCGGGCCATCGGGCTCTTTCCGATCCCCGTCGGTGCTCTTTTGCTTGGTATCGAATTCGTGCGCCGCGCGATAGCCGCCCATCGCGGCGCTTTCGACGTGCAAGAAACAATAAAAATGGAGGCTTGAGACTCCATGGAATGGTGGCAATTTCTTCTGGCCTTCTTCTCGGCCCTCGGTGTCCTGCTGCTCATAGGTCTGCCGGTCGCGTTCGCCTTCCTGCTCGTGAACATGGTCGGGGTCTACTTCCTGTGGGGCGGCACCTCGGGATTCAACCAGATCATCATGAGCATCGAAAGCTCGATCTCGACCTTCGTTCTGGTGCCTATACCGATGTTCGTCCTGATGGGCGCGATCATGTTCCATTCGGGGATCGCCCGGAAGATGATCGACGTTCTCGACCACTGGATCGGCTTCGTTGCCGGCCGGCTGGCCGTGCTGGCAATTACCACCGGGGCGGTCCTCGGCGCCCTGACCGGCGTGGCGATGGGGAGCGTCGCCATTCTCGGCTCAGCCCTCCTGCCCGAGATGAAGGAAAGGGCCTATTCGAAATCGATGTCCGTCGGGCCGATCCTGGCAAGCGGCAGTCTCGCCATCCTGATCCCGCCAAGCACGCTCGCCATCGTGCTCGCCAGCTTGGGTGGCTTTTCAGTAGCGAAAATCCTCGTGGCCATTGTGGTACCCGGGCTGCTTCTGGCCATGATGTATGCGACCTACATCATTCTGCGCTGCGTGTTCAATCCGGAACTGGCGCCGGCCTACAGGGTGCCGCAGGTGCCGATGTCGCAGCGCCTCAAGGAGACCTTCATTCACCTGGTGCCACCGGTCTCGATCATTGTCTTCGTGATCCTGGCCATCTTCTACGGCGTGGCGACGCCGACCGAGGCTGCGGCCCTCGGCACCTTCGTCACCTGTATTCTTGCCGCGCTTTATGGCTATTTCAACTGGAAGGTCATCCGTACCTCGATCGCCTCGGCGACGTCCCTGTCGATCATGGTCCTGATCATCCTCACGGGCTCGGCCGGATTCAGCCAGCTTCTGAGCTTCGCCGGCGTGACGACGGCGATCACCAGTTTTGCCACCGACCTGCCGGTTCATCCGCTGATCCTGCTGATCCTGATGCAGCTGGTGGTCATGTTTCTCGGCATGTTTCTCGAGCAAACCTCCATCGTGCTGGTCACCATCCCGATCTTTTTGCCGATCATCCATGCCCTGGGCTGGGACCCGATCTGGTTCGGCACGATCATGATGCTCAATCTGGAGATGGCAACAATCACGCCGCCCTTCGGGCTGTCGCTTTTCGTCATGAAGGGCATCGCCCCGCCGGACGTGACCATCGGCGATATCTACAAGGCCGCGGTCCCCTTCATCCTCATCAACATCGTCCTCATGGCCCTGATGATCGCCTTTCCGCAGATCGTTCTCGGGCTTCCGAACATGATGAACTGAGAACGCGGTCGCCCCGTCCGGCAGGGGGTTCCACGGGTCAAACATGCGTCAAAGGAGCAATGAATGAGCACCGATCATCGCCAGGCCATCATCGTCAAGGTCGAGGAGAACCGCGACTACGCGATCGAATTCCTCCGCCGGATGATCGCCATCCCGAGCGTTACCGGAGACGAGGCGGCGATCCAGAAGTTCGTCGCCGAGCACATGCGCAAAATCGGGCTCGATGTCGACATGTGGGAGACGGACTGGGAGGAGCTCAAGAAGCATCCCGGCTATCGCCCCGTCGCGCGCGGATACGAGAACCGGCCCAACATCGTCGCCACGTACAAGGGCACCGGCGGCGGCCGCTCGCTGCTTCTCAACGGCCATACCGACGTCATCCCGGTCGGTGATGGATCGGGCTGGACCGACGACCCGTGGTCGGCGAAGATCCGCGACGGGCGCATCTACGGGCGCGGCTCGGCCGACATGAAGAGCGGTGTGGCCAGCCATATCCTGGCGGTCGAGTTTCTGAAGCAGCTCGGGCTGCGCACGAAGGGCGACGTCTACGTCAACGTGGTCATCGACGAAGAGGTCAGCGGACACGGCACGCTGGACACCGTCATCCGCGGCTACCGCGCCGATGCCGGCATTTCCGGCGAGACCAGCGATCTGCACATCCAGCCGGCCTGTATCGGGCGCATCTGGTTCGAGATCGCCGTCCAGGGCAAGCCGGCCGGTGTCCAGAAGCGCTACGAGGGCATCAGCGGCATCGAACTCGGCAACAAGATCGTCAAGGCGGTGCAGGAACTCGAGGACGAGCGCGTCGCCACGGTGACGCATCCGCTCTATCCCGTCGCCATCGACTCCCTGCCGTGCCTGATCGGCAGCTTCCAGGCGGGCAGCTATCCCAGCGCCTTCCCCGACAGTGCCGTGCTGAAGGGCTCGATCGGTACCGTGCCGGGCGAGGACCACGAGGGGGTCAAGCAGAGCCTGGTCGACAAGATCGCCAAGGTCGCCGCCGAGGATCCCTGGATGAAGGACCATCCGCCGGTGGTGCGCTTCGTCGGCTACGACGCCGAGGCCTCGGAAATCCCCACCGATCATCCGATCGTCGAGATGCTGAGCGGCATCTATAAGGAGCATACGGGCAAGGAGCCGGAGATATCCGGCCGCCAGGGTGCCGCCGACACGCGCTTCCTCAACAAGTATGCCGACACGCCCACCGTCATTTTCGGTCCGGGTTCCACATCCGTCATGCACGCCAATGACGAGTACGTGTCGATCGACGACTTCATCACCGCCATCAAGGTGATGGCGCTGGCGATTCACGACTGGTGCGGGGTGGAAAGCGCGGAGTAAGCCGCGGCCTTTCGCCCGCCGACAACAGGAAAGAGCCAAATGGCCGAGTTGAAGCAGGAATTTGTCGTAGCACAGCCCAGAGAGAAGGTCTGGGCTGTCTTCCAGGATATCGAGACCGTCGTCGGCTGTCTTCCGGGCGCCAGCCTGACTGAGCCGCCGACCCCGAACCACGCCAAGGGCCGCATGACCGTCAAGCTGGGGCCGGTGAAGGCGAATTTCGCCGGCGAGGCCGACATCGAGCGCGACGAGGCCGGCTATACGGGTGTCATCAAGGGCTCCGGGATCGACAAGAACCAGGGCTCGCGTGCCAAGGGCAATGTCCGCTATGCGCTGGAGGAGGCCGACGGCGGCGGCGCCACCAAGGTGGTCGTCGCCGTCGACTACACGCTCTCCGGCGCGCTGGCGCAGTTTTCGCGCGGGGGCATCGTCGAGGCCGTGGCCGCCAAGCTGACGGAGGATTTCGCGACAAACCTCGAAGCGGAGCTGTCGGGCGGCGATGCCGCGGCCGATGCGCAACCGGCGTCCTCTGCGGCCGGCGGCGGCGAGCCGAAAGGAGCCCGATCCAACGAGCTCAACGCGTTGAGCCTGATCGGCGCGGTCGTCAAGGGCTGGTTCAGGAAGCTTTTTGGTGCAAAGTAGGGGCGCATAGCTGGAAGGACTGGTCCGATGCTTTTCGAGGTGCTGCGCAATCCGACCTATCAGCGTCTGTTCGGCGCCCAGATCATCGCTCTTCTGGGAACCGGACTGCTGACGGTTGCCCTCGGCCTTCTTGCCTTCGACGCGGCGGGTGGGGAGGCCGGCGTCGTTTTGGGGATGGTGTTCTTCATCAAGATGGTCGCCTATGTGGGGCTGTCCCCGCTGGCCAATGCCGTCGTTTCGAGATTGCCGCCGCGCCGCGTGCTGGTGGCGATGGACCTTGTCCGTGCCGTTGCCGCGCTGTGCCTGCCCTTCGTGGATTCCATCTGGCAGATCTATCTCCTGATCTTCGTGCTGCAGGGTGCGTCGGCGACGTTCACGCCGACATTCCAGGCGCTCATCCCAGAAATCCTGCCGGACGAGCGCCAGTACACCCGCGCCCTGTCGCTTTCGCGGCTGGCCTACGATCTCGAGAACCTGGTGAGCCCCGTCCTTGCCGGCCTCGCCTTGCTGTTCGTCAGCTATCATTGGCTTTTCGGCGGCACGACCTTCGGCTTTCTTTTGTCCGCGTTGCTGGTCGTTTCGGCGACACTGCCGCACAGGGAGCGCGCGCAACAGGCGCAGCCCTTTCTCGACCGGCTGAGCCGGGGCATGCGGATCTACCTCGCGACGCCGCGCCTGCGCGGCCTGTTGTCACTGAATCTGGCCGCGGCTTCGATCGGCGCGATGGTCATCGTCAACACGGTGGTGATCGTGCGCGCGGGCTTCGGTCTGGGTGAGCCGCAGGTGGCGATGGCGCTCGGCGCCTTCGGTGCGGGCAGCATGACAGCCGCGCTGCTCCTGCCGCGGCTGCTCGACCGCCTCGACGACCGAACGGTCATGCTGGCCGGCGCCGCGGTGGTCAGCACTCTTTTCCTGGGCCTGTCGCTCGGTCTCGGCAGCTTCACCCGGCCCGGCTGGGGGGGCTTTCTGGCCCTGTGGCTGGTGATCGGATTCTGCTATGCCGTGGTTCTGACGCCCTCCGGCCGGCTGCTTCGGCGCTCCGCGCAAACGGCGGATCTTTCCCCGGTCTTTGCGGCCCACTTCGCCCTCTCACACGCTTGCTGGCTCGTCACCTATCCGCTCGCGGGCTGGCTGGGCGCGCGGCTCGGCATGGCCGAAACGGCGCTCGTCCTGGGTCTGCTCGCGGTGGCCGGCGTGCTGACGGCGCTGTTTCTGTGGCCGGTCCGTGGCGACAAGTCCGTCCTGGAGCACGTACACACCGATCTCGACCCGGCGGACCCGCACATCGCCAATGCCGTGCGCACGCCGCACGGCTGGCGCCACGCGCATGTCTTCAATATCGACGATCGCCATCGGCGCTGGCCGAGCCATTGAAAAAAGCGACCGAATAAAAAGGCCGCCCGAGGGGCGGCCTTTTTGGGCAGATGCTTGTCTGTGCCTCAGCGCGGGATCGGGTGATGCACGCAGATGTTCTTGATCTGCTGATAGGCGTTCAGCGCTTCGAGGCCCTTTTCCCGCCCGAAGCCGGACAGCTTGTAACCGCCGAAGGGGAACTCCACGTCCAGCCCCACGGCGAAGGAATTGATCCAGACCTGGCCAGCACGCAGCCTCTCGGCCATTGCCAGGGCCGCGTCGATGTTGCGCGTGTGGACGCCGGCGACGAGCCCGAACGGCGAGTCGTTGGCCAGGCGTGCGGCCTCCTCGGCGCCGTCGAAGGGAATGACGGTCAGGACCGGCCCGAAGATCTCCTCGCGTGCCACGCGTGCCGCGTTGCTGGCGCCGACGACCAGGCCCGGACGCACGAAGGCACCACCCGACAGCGGATCTTCCTTCGGCGTCTGGGCACCGAGGATCAGTTCGCCTTCCTTGCGCGCGATGTCGTAGAACGCCTCGACGTCCTTCTTGTGGGCAAGGCTGACCAGCGGACCGAGGTCGGGATCGTCGATGCCGGCGCCGATGGACATGCCTGCGATCTTCTTCTCGAGCCTGTCGACGACCTTGTCATGGATGCTGCGCTCGACGAGAAGGCGCGTTCCGGCATTGCAGACCTGGCCGCAATGAGTGAAGACGCCGCCCGCGATGACCGGCAGGGCACGATCAAGATCGGCGTCGGCAAACAGGATCTGCGGCGACTTTCCGCCCAGTTCCATGTTGCAGGGGATCGCGTGCGAGGCCGCGGCGACCATGACGCGCTCGCCGGTGGGCACCGAACCGGTGAAGGTGATCTGGTCTACGCCGGGGTGGCGCGCCAGCATGTCGCCGGCCACCGAGCCGCGCCCGTTGACGAGGTTGACGAGACCCTCCGGCAGCTCGGCTTCCTGGCAGATCTTCATGAACTCGTAGGCGGTCACCGGCGTCTCGGCCGACGGCTTGATGATCACCGCGCAGCCGGCCGCCAGCGCCGGTGCGACGCCGCGGGCGATCAGCTGGAACGGGTAGTTCCACGGGATGATATGGAGGCTGACGCCGATCGGGTCTTTGACGGTCCAGTCGGACCAGTCGGGCCCGAGCGGAATGGAGCTGCCATGCAGCTTGTCGGCGGCGCCGGCATAGAATTCAAAGAAGCGCGCCGAGCAGTCGACCTCCCAATAGGCGTCGCGCAGCGGTTTGCCGCTGTCGGCGCATTCCTTGCGCACCAGATCCTCACGGCGTTCGAGGATCAGGTCGGCGATCCGCTGCAGCACGCGGCCGCGCTCGAAGGGGCGCATCCGCCGCCACGGGCCTTCGTCGAACGCCTTGCGTGCGGCGGCGACGGCCTGGTCGACTTCCGTCTGCCCTGCGCGGGCGAATTCGGCGATGACCTTGCCGGTTGCCGGGTCATGGGTGCGCCCGACGCCGTCGGAGCCCTCGGTAAGGACCGAGTTGCCGCAGACGATGGGAATGAGCGGTGGAGAAAGGGTGTTCACGAAATGCCTCCTCGGTCGTGACGCTGCGTTTAATTTCGAGGGCAGCCGCGGGGGACCGTCCTCCGGCAGGAGGCTTTCATGTGTATACAATATCGTTTTCATTGTCTACAGTATTTGACAGAGTGTGTTCCGAGTGGTACCCGATGTCTTCAAAAACGACACCAGATGGAGCCTTCATGAATCTTGAATTGCGGGGCAAGCGGGCCCTCGTTACGGCGGCCTCACGCGGACTTGGAAAGGCATCGGCCTTGGCGCTCGCCGAGGAAGGGGCGAGCATCGCCGTTACCGGGCGCGACCCGGCCCGGCTCGAGGCTCTGGTGGACGAACTGCGCGCAGCCGGGGCGAGCGATGCCATCGCCGCCGTCGTCGATCTGGGGCGCCCCGAGACCTTTGCGGAAGCCGTCGAGGCTGCGGTCTCCCGCTTCGGCGGGCTCGACATCTTCATCGGCAATACCGGCGGGCCGGCGTCCGGGCCGTTCGTCGACATTCCGCGGGCGGAGTGGGAGCGCGCGCTGGGCGAGACCCTGCTGCCGATGGTGGATCTCTGTCACCTGGTGATTCCGCATCTGAAGACGTCGGATTGCGGACGCATTCTCTTCATCACCACCGTCGGCGTGAAGATCGTGCAGCCGCATATGGTGCTGTCCGATTCCCTGCGGCTGGCGATCGTCGGCCTGGCGAAGTCGCTGTCGCTGGAACTCGCCGAATACGGAATCACAGTCAATTGCCTCTGCCCCGGCCCGTTCAGGACCGACCGCATGGAGGACCTGATCACCGCGAGCATGGAGCGCGAGAAGGTCGATCGCACTGCCGCCGAGGCCATATGGCTGGAGGAGGTGCCGCTGGGCACGTTCGGCGATCCGGCGGATTTCGGCGCCATGGTTGCGCTCCTGTGCTCGCCGCGCGGGCGCTTCACGACGGGAACCGCCATGACGATCGACGGCGGCAAGTCCCGCGCCTACTGACCCTGATCAATGGAAACGCAGAAGATGACGAAGCAGCAGAATCTGGACGGAGGAGCGGCGGTCGTCCGCTGGCTGAAGGCGGCTGATGTCGACCACGTCTTTTCCGTGTCGGGCGGACCGATCAATCCCGTCTACAGGGCGTGTGCCGAACTCGACCTTCCGCTCGTCCACGCGCGCCACGAGGCGGCGGCCTGTTTCATGGCCGAGGCAGCCTCGCGCGTTAACGGCAAGGCGGGCGCGGTGGTCGTCACGCTCGGACCGGGCGCCACCAACACGGTCACGCCGGCGCTGGTGTCGACGCTTGCCGGGACGCCCCTCATCATCATCGCGGCGCAGGCGCCCACGCACACCTTCGAGCGCGGTGCGGGCATGTCCTACGATCCGCTTCCCATTCTCTCCAGCGTCACGAAGTGGTCGGCGCGCGTCCTCGATGTGGATCGCATCTCCGAGTATCTGGACATCGCCTGGCGCAAGATGTGGGCAGGTCGGCCCGGCCCGGTCTTCCTCGAGATTCCGGCCGACATCATGGCGGCGCCGCTTTCGGATTCTCCGACTTCGCTCGCCCGCTCCGCGCCGCCGGCCCCGGTGCGCCCGGCGCCCTCGGCAGGCGATGCCGGACGGCTTGCCGAGGAACTGTCGCAGGCCAGGCGGCCGCTGCTTCTGCTCGGCGAGGAGATCTTCTGGACGGGCGGTGCCGGCTGGCGCGCGGTCGTTGAGAAGCATCATCTGCCGTTCGCGACGCTGCGCCTGGCGCGCGGCATCGTCGACGAGCACCATCCGCTCTTCATGGGACCGGGCTACAGCCCCTGCAACGCGACCTTGCGCAAGGCATTGCAGGAGGCGGACCGTGTCTTTCTGATCGGCCATCACTTCGAGTTCGATCTCGAATTCGGCGACAAGCTCGGGGCCGAGACGCGCGTCATACAGATCGCTTCCGACCCGGAACTCCTCAACCGCAACCGGCGGGCCGACCTGGCGATCGCCTCGGCGCCGGCGAACGTGGTGCAACTGTTCGAGGCGGCACCGGAGGCGCCGGTCGAGCGGCAATGGGTCGACGGCCTGCTGGCCGGTTGGCGCGAGGAGTGGCAGGGCCAACTCGGCGTGGATGCCGAGGATGGCGGGCTTCACCCTATCGCCGCCATCGATGCGGTCACCGACGCCGCACCCGCCGAGACCATCTATGTGTCCTCGCACGGCAACGTCGATTTCTGGGCCGATGCGCGTCTTCGCCTCAACGCTCCCGGCCGCTATCTGCGTGCCGGCCAGTCCGGGGCGCTCGGCGCCGAGGTCCCGTACGGAGCCGGCGCGGCCTTTGCGGCGCCCGGTGCGCCGGTGATCGTCTTCGTGGGGGATGGGGGCGTCGGATTCCATGTCACGGAGCTCGACACGGCCGAGCGCTACGGCAAGCCCTTCATCATCGTCGTGCTCGACGATGAATTGTGGGGCGCCATCGCGCTGCCGCAGGAAGCCAGCTACGGCGCTATGTATGAGATGGACCTGCCGCGCCGCGACTGGGCCAAGGTAGCCGAGGGGCTGGGCGGCAAGGGCTATACCTGCCGCAATCGGGAGGAGATCGACCATGCGGTCAAGGATGCCCTTGCGAGCGGCAAGCCGGCCATCATCCAGGTCTCGGTGCGCTCGGTGATCAGTCCCTACATGGAATACATCTCCTGAATTATGAAAATGAACGGGAACTCAAAGCGATGAAAGTCTGGAAGGACGGAGACAAGCGCGGCATCACGCCGCCCAATCATTTCGGCGGGCTCGAGGTCCTCGATATCGTTTCGCTGGCCGGCAGCCCTTTCTCGGTGCAGGTCTCCAAAGCGCCGCCCGGGGGCGGCGGTGAAATGCACCACCATGAAGAGTGGTCGCAGGTTTTCTACGTCGCTAAAGGTGAGATGACCTTCGATACGGGCAACGAGCGCTTCACGCTGACCGAGGGTCAGTCGGTTCTGTTCGAGCCGGGCGATCCGCACTACACGTTGAACGAGAGCGAGGAGGAGAGCACCTGCCTGGTGATCACGGTCGATCACAGTCGGGCCGGTTCTCGGGCATAACGGTCGCCAAGTCGATTGCCTTTGCGTCGCGCCGGCCATATGGCGGATCTAGAATGGATACGCTTGAAAACAATGGCGAGAGGTGAACAATGCAACGCCAGCTAGTCTCGGGCAGGGAGACCGCTTCCACGGCCGCTACCGTGGTCGAAGCGCTGGAGGACGATATCCTCCACAGCGTCTTGAAGCCTGGTGACAGGCTTGACGAGCAGGCGCTTGCCAAGCGGTTTCAGGTCTCGCGGACACCGATCCGCGAGGCGCTGCGCGATCTGGCGTCAAGCGGGCTCGTCGAGATCCGGCGCAATCAGGGTGCCATGGTGCGCACCCTCACCACGACCGAACTCATCGAGATGTTCCAGGTGGTGGCGGAACTCGAAGGCCTGTGCTGCCGCCTGTGCGCCCGGCGCATGAACGACGCAGAACTGGCGGAAATCCGCAGGCTCAACGAGGTCTGCGACGAGCGCGCACGGGCAAACGATCATGACGGCTTCTTCGCCGCCAACAACCTCTTCCACGAGATGATCTACGACGGGTCGCGGAACGCCTATCTCCAGGAGGAGGTGCGCAAGCTGCGCAATCGCGTCAACGTCTACCGCCGCCACATCAGCTTCCAGCCGCGCCGCATGGTGCGGTCGGCGGCCGAGCACTGGAAGATCGTCGAGGCGATCGAGAAAGGCGAGGAGGAGGCCGCGCACAACCACATGCGCGAGCATGTCGACCTGCTGGCGGGTTCGGCGGCGGACGTGCTCCTGGCGCTCGAGGCGCGCAACAGAAAATAGGTCCGGCCGTCGAGCCGGCGCAGATCGGATACGTAACTAAATGAAGATCATAGACAACCGGGCGGCAGCAAAGGGTGCAGCGCTGTCGCCGCAGGAGGCCGAAATCGTCGGGCTGAGCGCGCCCGGCATCGTGGCGCCGTTCATTGCCGCCTGCCCGAAGCACGGGGCCACGCCGCTCGTCCCGCTGCCGGGGCTGGCCGCTTCACTCGAGGTCGCCGGCATCGACCTCAAGGACGAGGGCCAGCGTCTCGGCCTCAAAAGCTTCAAGGCCCTCGGCGGCGCCTACGCGGTGGCGCGTCTGGTCCACGAACACGTGGAGGCGCGTCTTGGCCGCAAGGTCGCGCCGTCCGAATTGAGGGACGAGGCGATCCGGCCCATTGCCGCCGAATTGACGGTCTGCTGCGCCACGGACGGGAACCACGGCCGTTCCGTCGCCGCGGGGGCGCAGCTGTTCGGTTGCCGCTGCGTGATCTTCCTGCACGAGGGAGTCTCGAAAGGGCGCGAGGAGGCGATCGCCGGCTTTGGCGCGCAAATCCGCCGCACCGACGGGAATTACGACGCGTCCATGGCCGAGGCGACCGAGACCGCCGGGCGCGAAGGCTGGACGACTGTGTCCGACTTCTCCTGGCCCGGCTATGAGCGCATCCCCGGTCTCGTCATGCAGGGCTATACGATGATGCTGGCCGAGATCGTCGAGCAGATCCAGGCGCCCTATACGCATGTCTTCGTACAGGGCGGGGTGGGCGGCCTTGCCGCCGCGGTCGCCGGATACTTCCATGACTGGCTGGGCAGGGACCGACCGAAGCTGATCGTCGTCGAGCCGGATCGCGCCGCCTGCCTTCAGGCGAGTGCGGAAAAGGGCGAACGCCTTGAGATCGCGGCCGGCGACTCCACCGTCATGGCCATGCTCGAATGCTACGAGCCTTCACTCATCGCCTGGCAGATCCTGGAGAAATCGGCGGATGCCTTTATCGACATTCCCGATGGCGCCGCGGTGGACATGATGCGCCGGCTTGCCCACCCCGCTGGCGGCGACCAGGCGCTGGAGATCGGCGAATCGGGCGTGGCCGGCCTTGCCGGGCTCAAGGTGGCGGCAGCGCAGCCGGAGCTGCGCGCCGCGCTGGGGCTCGACGCCGGCTCCCGCATTCTCGTGATCGGCACCGAGGGGGCGACGGATCCCGTCCTCTACCGCCAGCTCGTCAGCGGCGACACGGCGGCCGGCGAAGCGTAGATGAGCGCCGCATTTCGGGAGAACGGACCATGAGCAATCTCTTTTCGCAGACCGTCGTCGACCAGGCCGCCTACGACAATGTCGTTGCGCAGCTGAAGGACAAGGGCGTCCGTCTTCCCAGGATCGCCGAGCTGGCCGACCCGTCGACGATCGCGCCGGAGATCGTCTCGGATCTGCACGCCGTGGACCCGGATGCGGCCGATGCGCGCAACCTGTTTCGCGTGCACTGGTACAATGACGCCGGGCGCAAGGGCTTTGCCGACACGCCCGCCCATCTGGTGCTGCCGCCCGAGCTCACCGGCGTGCGGGCGACGATCATCGTCGCCGTCGGCGCCCGCTTTCCAATGATCAGGGCGCACAAGGTGCTGGCGGCCTACGGGTGCCTGGTGCCGCGGCTGGTTACCGGGCAGTTCGATCCGTTCGCACAACGCAGCGTCTGGCCGTCCACCGGCAACTACTGCCGCGGCGGTGTCGCCATCGCCACCACCCTCGGCTGCCGCAGCGTTGCCGTCCTGCCGGAGCTGATGAGCAGCGAGCGCTTCCGCTGGCTGGAGGAATGGGTGGCGGATAGGCGCGACATCGTGCGCACGCCGGGTTCGGAAAGCAATCTGAAGGAGATCTACGACGCGTGCCGCGAACTGGCCGGGGACCCGCAGAACGTCATCTTCAACCAGTTCAGCGAGTTCGGGAACTACATCATTCACCGCGCCGTCACCGGGCCGGCGCTGGAGGCCGTTTTCAACGCGGTGAACGGGGAGGGACGTCTCGTCCCGCGCGCCTTCGTTTGCGCGTCCGGCTCCAGCGGCACGCTCGCCGCCGGCGATCACCTGAAGAAAAAGCTCGGCAGCGCCGTTGCGGTGGTCGAAGCGCTCGAATGCCCGACCTTGCTGCGTAACGGCTACGGCGAGCACAACATCCAGGGGATCGGTGACAAGCACGTTCCGCTCATCCACAACGCGCTCAACAGCGATTTCGTGATCGGCGTGTCCGACCAGGCCTCGGACCATCTCAATCTGCTCTTCAACACGGAGGAGGGCAGAGCCTATCTGGCGCATCGCAAGGGCGTCGACGCTGCGCTTCTGCGGCAGCTTTCCGCACTCGGCCTGTCGGGTATCGCCAACGTCGTGGCGGCGATCAAGCTGGCGCGCCATCTCGACCTGGGGGAGGACGACGCGCTTATGACCGTGGCGACCGACAGCGCCGAGATGTATGGCTCCCAGGCCGAAAAGACCTTGAAGCAGGACTATCCGGAAGGTTTCGACACGGTGTCGGCGGCGGAGGTGGCGGGGCGCTACCTGTTCGGCGCGGCCACCGACAATCTGGAGGAACTCGATCACGTGGGCCGCCAGCGCATCTTCAATCTCGGCTATTACACCTGGGTCGAACAGCAAGGCGTTGCGCTGGATGATTTCGATCGTCGCCGTGATCCGCGCTTCTGGGACGGGCTGATGGACATGGTGCCGATCTGGGACGGTCTTATCGACGCGCTCAACGCGCGGCTTGGATGAGGTGAGACAGGGTGCGATCCCTTTTCCGAACCTCACAAGGGCGGGCTATGCCGGTTCTGCGCCGTGGTCGTGGCGTTTGCGGATGGCGCCGATGCCGCCGCGCAGCGCATAGGCCTGGTATCCGTATTGCTGCATGATCTCCGCCAAATGCGCCGATTGCGTGCCGAACGCGCAGTAGAGAACGTATGAGTGCCGCTTGTCGAAGCGCTTCATGTCGCGGATGACGCTTTCGGGGGAGCGGTTCACCGCGCCGGGAAGGTGCCACCGGTCGTAGTGCGCCTTCGGCTGGCAATCGATCACCTGCGCACCCTCCGGCACCTCGTCGACGAAGAGATAGTCCGTGCGCAGATCGGCCCCCGTCACGGTGGCGAGATCGACCTGCCGCATGCCGGCGATGGCACGCTTAAGCGCCTGTTCTTCCGTCTTCGCTTCCTCGCTCGCCGCGGCGCGCGCCGTGCTGCGCACCGCCGGCGAGCGGTTCGCAAGAGCGCAATGCTCGGGAATGCGCTCCGACAGAAGCGCTGTGCCGATATGGCGGGCCTGGGCCATGATCTCGCTCTTGTCGAGGCCGACCAGCGGGCGCAGGACGAGCCTGTCGGCCGCCGGCTCGATGGCACTCAGGTTCGACAGCGTCTGCGACGAGACCTGGCCGAGGGCCTCGCCGGTGACGATCGCCTGGGCCCTGAGGCGCTCGGCGAGACTGGAGGCGGCGCGGTACATGAGGCGCTTGAGGACGACCTGCCAGAGGGCCGGGTCGACATGCGCCTTCATGTCCGAGACGACTTCGTTGAAATCGATCACGAAGATGCGCGGGCGCCCGCCGAAGGCCCACATGTCCGTCAGCACCTTGGCGATCTGGATGACCTGGCGCTCGTAGGCGCCGCCGGCGAGGTTGCAGAACAGGAAATCGACGGCGACGCCGCGCCGCATGATCCGCCAGGCCGCGACGGCCGAATCGAAACCGCCCGAAAGAAGCGCCACCGCCTTGCCTTCGCTGCCGAGCGGCAGTCCGCCGGCTCCTTCAACGCGCTCGGTGAAGAAGTAGGCGTCGTTGCCGAGAACCTCGACATGGACGGTGACCTCCGGATTGTCGAGGTCGACGGTGGCGTGCGGATTGAGAACAGCACCGAGATGGCGCTCCACATCGACGGAATTGAAAGGGTGGTGCCCGGTGCGGCGCACGCGCACCGCGTAGCGGCGGCCCTCGACCGTGCGGGCGAAATGCGCTTCCACCGTTCGCGCCATGTCGTCGAGGTCCGCCTTGCAGCGCGCGGTTACGTGCGAGAAGTTCGCGATGCCGAACACACGACCGAGTTGCGCCCGCGCCCGCGCTTCATCGCTTGCGAAGACGAAAAGCCGGCCGTGGGTCTGCGCGATTCGTGCGCGCACACCTGCCTGCGACAGGGCGGCAAGAATGTTGCTTCGAAGCACTTGCGCGAAACGTCCCCGGGTCCTGCCCGACTTGGTCGAGAGGTCGGCGGAGAAACGCACGATGAACAGGGCTTGCGACGTCATTCTTCCTATCGGCGTTTTCGTGGCGGTGCCTCGGCTGCGGTGCGCGACCGGGGCCGCGCACCATTTGGGCCGGGCGGCCAGGAATTTCAAATCGGTCTATCAGCTTGGTCGGCGCGGCAGGCTGCGATGCATCCGCCAGCCGTGCTTCTATCGCGGTTGTCGACCCGTATCCAGTGGTCGGGCCCGTTTGCGCGGGGTGCCCGCCGCATCCGCAACAGCGTCCTTGCGGCGCTCATTCATCCTCACGCGGCGCCTCCTGCGCAAGGTCGCGCCGGGCGGTGGCGACGATCTCCTTGGTAAGCCCTTCAAGCCGTTCGGCGGCGAGACGGTTCACCTGCCAATAAAGCCGAACGTCGAGCCCGAGACCAGGGATCAGTTCCACCAGCCGGCCCGATTTCAGGTCGTCCTTCACCAGTTGCGCCGGGTTCAACCCCCATCCCATGCCGGACCGGCAGGCTTTGACGAAGGCTTGTGTCGAAGGCAGCCAATGGGTGGGATGGGAGAGCTCTTCTCCGAAGGCCTGCCCGATCCACTGGGCCTGCAGGCGATCTTTCTGGTTGAAGGTGAGAGCGGGCGCATGGGCGAGGCTTTCGGGGGTGACGCCTTGAGCGAAATGTCGCGCGAAGAAATCGGGGCTGGCCGTCGCGTGATAGCGCAGGGCGCCGAGAAAGATGCGGCGGCAGCCGGCAACCGGTTTATCGAGGCTCGTCACCGCGGCAAGTACCCTGCCGCGCTGCAGCCACTCGGCCGTGTGGTCCTGATCGTCCACGGCGATGTTGAGGAGATACGCCGATTGGCCGGAGAAGCGCGCAACCGCCTTGAGGAACCATGTCCCCAGGCTGTCGGCGTTTGTCGCCACATGGATGGTGACCTTCTGTGGCGTTTCCTGTCCAGCCAGCGCGGGAAGGGATCTGTAAAGCTCGCTTTCCAGCATCCCAACATGCTCGACATGCCGGCATAGCAGTTCTCCTTTCGCGGTGGCCACGCACGGGTTCCCACGGACGACGAGGACGACTCCGAGCCGCTCCTCCAACTGCTTGATGCGCTGGGAGACCGCGGAGGGGGTGACATTGAGCACGCGTGCGGCTTTCTCGAAGCTGCCGGTCTGTACGACCGTGGCGACGGCGCGAAGAGCGGGATAGTCCATCATCAGATTAGTTCTGCTTTATTCAACTTAGAAACATTAATTGGCCTAAAGTTGCAGCCGCGGCTAGAGGAAAGTCGTGTCCGGACATCGGGATTTTCACGGCATGGCGGTTTCGGTCTACATGACGGGGCTGACGATCGGTCTCGGGCTGATCGTCGCGATCGGTGCGCAGAACGCGTTCGTTCTGCGCCAGGGCTTGCGCAACGAGCACGTCTTTGCCGTCTGCCTCGCCTGCTCAGCGTCCGATGCGTTGCTGATCACCCTCGGCGTTACCGGCTTTCAGCGCGTCGCTGCCTTCCTGCCCTGGCTCGACCCGGCCATGCGCTACGGCGGTGCTGCCTTCCTTTTGTGGTTTGGCGCCAGGAGCCTCTATTCGGCCATGCAAACGTCCGAAGCGCTCGAGGCCGGCGCAATGGGCGCGTCGAGCCTGCACAGAACTCTCGCCACCTGCCTGGCGCTGACCTGGCTCAATCCGCACGTCTATGTCGATACGGTCGTGCTGCTCGGCACGGTCTCGACGCAGTTTCCCGATGCTGGCGTGTCGTTCGCCGCGGGCGCGGTGACGGCGTCCTTCCTGTTTTTCTTCACGCTCGGTTACGGGGCGACGCGGCTGCGCCCCGTCTTTGCGCGACCGTCCTCCTGGCGCGTTCTGGAGGCGCTCATCGCCGTCACCATGTGGGCGATTGCCTGGAAGCTGTTGGCCGGCATCTAAAGCATTCCAGGAAAAGTGGATGCCGGCTTTCCGTTTGGATTATGTGAGATCCAGCACGCCCGGCCTTTTCATCGTGAGTTCAAAACCGGACGTGCTAGGTTGCCGCGACAACCGGATTCGATCAAACGGCGGCACGAATGAAATTCCTTTCCAAATCGGCGCCTTGGGCGACACAGGCAGGAAATACGGAGCATGGAAGGGCGGCCGGCTCTCCACCGTGGCTGCGGGCCATCCTTGTCGCGTTTCTTAGCTGCTTCCTCGCTGCGCCGCTGTCTTACGCGCAGGATGAGAGCGATGCCCAAAAGGCTGGATCCGCGGCCGAGACCCAGGAGGCTCAGCCGGCCGATGCGCAAGGGCGCTTGCCGGAGACACGGCGGACGCGGCACACGATCCGGATCGGCGGGGAAGACATCCGCTTCATGGCCACGGCGGGGGCGATCACCCTGACGAATGCGCAGGATCGGCCCGAGGCGGACATCGCTTTCGTCTCCTATACACTGGAGGGTGCCGATCCGGCCGCGCGGCCGGTCACCCTCGCGGTCAATGGCGGCCCGGGGGCGGCATCCGCCTATCTTCACCTCGGCGTGCTCGGACCGTGGATCTTGCCGATGGACGAGGAGCAGATCGTGCCCTCGCAGAAGGTCGGACTGGTCGAAAATCCACAGACCTGGCTGGCGTTCACCGATCTCGTCTTCATCGACCCTGTCGGGACCGGGTTCAGCCGGCTCGTCGATTCGAACGACCGGCTGCGCGAGCGCTATCTTTCCATCGACGGTGACATCGAGGCGCTCGCCCGTTTCATCGTGCGCTGGCTTACGGAAAACGGCCGCCTGGCCTCGCCGAAATTTTTCGTCGGTGAGAGTTACGGTGGCTTCCGCGGACCGCTTCTGGCGGAAGCCTTGCAGACCGACCACGGGGTCGGGCTCAGCGGCATGGTCCTCCTCTCGCCGGTTCTCGATTTCGGCTGGTGGGCGCAACCGGAGCATTCGCCTCTGCCCCTGGCCTCCCGCCTGCCGTCATTCGCCGCCACGGAGATGGAGCGCCGGGGCACCTTCTCGGAAGAGGGGCTTCGCGAAGCCGAGGCCTACGCTAGCGGCGCGTTCGTGACGGACTTCCTGCGCGGGGTGAGTGACGAGGACGCGCTCGGCCGGATCGTCGAACGCGTTTCCGAATTCACCGGACTGCCGCAGGATCTCTTGCGCGAGCATGGCGGGCGGATCGGTATGGACACTTTCACGCGCAATTTCCTGCGGGAGGAGGGGCGTATCGCCAGCAGCTACGATGCGGCGGTCAGCCTCGAGGCACCGGTGCGGGGGCGGCGCACGCACGTGCCGGATCCCGTCCTCGACGCGATGACGGCACCGCTGACCAGCGCGATGCTCGCCCACTACCGCGATACGCTCGGCTGGCTCCCCGAGCGGCGCTACCACCTCCTCAACACCGGGGTGAACCGCGCCTGGGAATGGGGCGGCGGGCGCAGCCAGCCGGAGGCGATCAGCGCGCTCGGCCGGGTTCTGTCGCTGGACCCCGCGTTCCGGACGCTGGTCGTTCATGGCTACACGGATCTGGTGACGCCCTATTTCGCGAGCCAACTGCTTCTGCGCCAGCTTCCCGCCTTCGGGCAGGGAGAACGCCTGCAACTCGAGACCTATCGCGGCGGACACATGTTCTACACACGTGAAGGCTCGCGCTCGGCGTTTCGGGACGATGCGCGGTCGCTTTACCCCGGTCGATAGAAGGGCCGCCCTTCAAGGGCTCCCGGCGGCGATGTCGCCCGAGGGCAGTGCCGCGCGCCATTCCTGAAGAAAGATCTCGCGCTTGGCCCGGTCGAGCCCGACCAGGAGCGCCGGGGTCATGGCCACCGGCCGGAATGTGCGCGCATCGGCACTGCCGTCGGCAAGCATGCGCGCCAACTCCTGCGCGCCGTCGATGGGCGACAGAAGCCGCATTTGCGCCGTCAGGACCTCGCGCCCGGCCGGGGAGAGCATGAAGCTGATGAAGGTCTCCGCAAGTTCCGGCGCGCGGGCGGTGGCCGGGACGAATGCCGCCCGCGCGAAGACGAGCGTATAGTCGGAAGGCAGGACAATGCCGATGCGCTCGTCGCTGCGGATCATCTGAAGCGCGTAGGAGCCCAGCACGTTGTAGCCGACCAGCAGGCGCCCGTCGGCAACCCGGTCGAGGATTTCCGCCGTGCAGCAGAACAGCCGGGCGCGGTTGCGGCCGAGACTTTCCACCAGCCGGCCCCAGGTGCTGGCCTGCAGCGCGTCCTGGAAGGCGAAGAGATAGCCGACGCCCGAGGCCTGAATATCATAGGTGCCGATCTTGCCTATGAAATCCTCGCTCTCGCGCAGGAGGTCGATCAGCTCGAAGCGGCTCTGCGGCACCGCGCGGCCGGTGAAATAGGCGCGATTGTAGACCATCACCGCCGGCTCGAAGGTGAGCCCCACGAGTTCCTCGCGCCAACGCGCCCAGTCGGGCAGCCCGGCGCGGGCTTCCGCCGGCAGGGCAAGGGCGCAGCCGTCGTTGACGAGCTTGAGCTGCTGGTCGACCGATGAGCTGACGACCAGATCGGCCACGAAACGGCCCGCCTCGCAGGCCGCAGAAACGTGATCGTCGAGTTCGTTGGTGGTGAGCTCGCGATAGGTGATGGCCACGTCCGGGTGGCCGCTCTGGAAGGCACGCAGCATCGGCTCGAAGATGGCGAAATCCGTCGAGCTTTCGATCACCAGGTCCCGCGCGGCCGTGCCCGGCGCCTCCAGCCGCGTTTCCGTCCCCCAGGCCGGAAGCGCCGTCAAAAGCAAGAGGGCGATGAAGAACACTCTTTTCATGCCGCCGCCATCTCCAGGCCGATCGAGAAGCCATCGGCACAGGTCCCGCGCGTCAGCCGCGCGTCGTGCATGCGCGCCACGGAGGCGACAATCGACAGGCCGAGGCCGGCGCTGTCGGGGCCGATCCCGTTGGCGGTGAAGCGCTCGCCGATGCGCGCGGCCAACTCTTCGGGAAGGCCATCACCATGATCGTGTACCGTGATGGCGGCGTGCCGGCTGCCACAGTGCGCGACCCGAAGCGTGACCGGTGGTGCGCCGTATTTCGCGGCGTTGTTGAGCAGGTTCTTGACCGCTTCGCGCAGGCTGACGGGGTCGCCTTCGACCCATACCGGCCCGTCGGGCAGGTCCAGCGCGACCGTCCGATCCGTCGCCGCGTGCAGGGCGCGCTCGGCCTCGATCGCCACGCGGCGCAGATCGATGCGCTCCTTCTCAGCCGTGTCGGCGCGGTGGGAAACAAGTGCCTGGCTCAACAGCTGGTCCGCCAGCCGACCGAGCCCCACACTGCGCGCGTAAAGCCTCCGGTGCAGCCGCTCCAGGCGGGCCGGCTCCTTCTCTTCGAGCGCCAGTTGGGCCTGGGCCCTGAGAGCGGTGATCGGCGTGCGGATCTGATGCGCGGCATCGGCGACGAAGTTCTGCATCGCCTCGATGCGCCGGTCGAGCCGGCCCATGAAGCGGTTGATGGCCGAGACCAGGACGGCGATTTCCTTCGGCGCCGGGATGGCGATGGGCGACAGGTCGTTCGCCTCGCGCTCCAGAATAGCCCGTTCGACGCGGGCGAGCGGCCTGAGGGCGACACGCAGGACGAGAAGCGCCAGGAGGAGAAACAGAATGCCGGCCGCTGCGATGATCAGCACGGCGCGCAGGGCGATGCTGTTTGCCAAGGCGGTGCGCTCGCGCGTCGTCTGGGCGACGAGGATGACGACCTCGCCGCTGATGGTGCGCTCGGCCAGTTGCCGGGTCAGCTTGAAGGCGCGCACATCCACGCCCTTGAAGCGGGTGTTGTAGAAGCTGTTCGGCGCTTCCTCATCGGGCGGCGGCAGGTCTCCATAGCCCGTCATCGTTTTCCCGTCGGGGCCGATGACGCGATAAAACACCCGGTCGGTCGCCACCAGCGACAGAAGCTCGAAAGCCGAAACCGGCAGGTCCACCTGCGCCTCGCCCTCGCTGACGGAGATCCGCTCGGCGATCTGCAGCGCGGCCCCGCGCAGAAGCCGGTCGAACGCCTCGTCGCTGGCGGCCTGCCCGAAACGCGTCGCCGCCACCATGCTCGCCAGCACGACCAGCACGAGGATGAACCCCATTGCCATGGCCAAGCGGAAGGCAAGGGACTGAGCACGGGGGAGGGCGCTCGCCGCGGTGGTCACGGTCTTTCTCCCTGGCGGATCGTGGCCTGGTAGCCCAGTCCGCGCAGTGTCTTGATTTCGAGATCCGCCGTTTCCAGCTTGCGCCGCAGCCGCCCGATATAGACCTCCACGGCGTTCAGCCCCGCCTCGCCGGTGAGGCCGTAGAGGCGCGAGTAAAGATCGTCCTTTTCCAGAACCCGGCCGAGATTGCCGAGGAATGCCTCCAGCAGGATGAATTCGCGCCGGGTCAGCTCCACCTCGCACCCGTCAATGGCGACGGTGCGCGCGGCGAAGTCGCAGCGCAGGTTCCCGGCATCTATTGCCGCCTCCGCCACGCCGTGACGTCTGCGGCTGACGGCGCGGGCGCGCGCCTCCAGTTCCCGCAGGTCGAACGGTTTGACCAGATAGTCGTCGGCACCGAGGTCGAGTGCATCGATCTTGTCTTCGACGTGCATGCGGGCGGTCAGCACGAGAACCGGCACATCGTTTCTGGCCGTGCGCAGTTCCTTGAGAAGCGTCAGCCCCGAACCGTCCGGCAGGTTGAGGTCGAGGATGATCAGGTCGTAGGGCTCAAGGTTCGCCAGATGCGCGGCATCCTCTCTGTTGGCCGCATGATCGCACACGTGGCCTTGACGCTGAAAATGGGTGACGATCGCCTCGGCGACGTCGTGGGTGTCCTCCACCACCAGAACCCGCACTGTCTTGTTCCTCCCGAAATGACAGCTTGTTGACAGCTTGCCGTCTTATCTTCCCCGAACCTTCGCACAATGTACGTGCGGCAGGAACAAGGGAGGTTTTCTCATGAAAAAGCTGATCGCGGCCGGCGCCGCAACTCTTTTTGTCACCATTGCCTCGGCCGGCGCTTCGCTTGCGTTCGAACCAGGCAAGACCGAGTGCATCGCTCCGGCGAATGCCGGCGGCGGCTGGGACTTCACCTGTCGCCAGGTGGGCAAGACGCTTTATGACCTGGAGATCGTGCCGGGACCCATGCAGGTGACGAACCTCGCCGGTGGTGGCGGCGGTGTCGCCTTCGCCGAGGTCGTTTCCAAGCGCAATGACGACGACAGTCTCATCGTCGCCGCGTCTTCATCCACCACGACGCGGCTCGCCCAAGGAGCATTCCCCGGCGCCAGCATGGACCAGGTCCGCTGGCTCGGGACCGTCGGTGCCGATTATGGCGTCATCGCGGTCGCCAAGGATTCCCCGGTCGAGACGCTGCCGGAGCTTTTCGAGCAGGTGAAGGAGAATCCGTCCTCCGTTTCCTTCGCCGGCGGATCCGCTGTCGGCGGCTGGGACCACCTGAAGATCCTGGTGGCGGCGCAGGCGGCCGGCATCGAGGATGTGCGTTCCATCAAGTATGTCGCCTTCGAGGGCGGCGGCGAAGCCGTCACCCAACTCCTCGGCGGCCACGTGCAGGCCTTTTCGGGCGACATCTCCGAGACCAAGGGGTTCGTGGATTCGGGCGACCTGAAGGTGCTCGCCGTGCTTTCCGACGAGCGCCTGCCCGGTGACGACTTCGCGCGGTTCCCCACCGCCAAGGAGCAGGGTATCGACGCTGTGGGCGCCAACTGGCGTGGCTTCTATGCGCCGGGCGGCATGAGCGACGAGGCCTATGACTTCTGGGTCGACGCGGTCAAGACCACCTATGAAAGCGACGAGTGGAAGGAGATCATGGCGAACAACGGCCTGATGCCGCTCGCCAAGTTCGGTGACGATTTCAATACGTTCGTCGGCGAGCAGATCGACGCCACCGAAAAGCTCAGCCGCGAGATCGGCATCCTCAAGTAAGGGCCGGCAAACCGGCGAGGCAGGCCGCGGGCGAGCGTGTCCGCGGCCCCCGTGCCAACGAAACGGGAGGAAACCGTGAGCGACCGTATCCTGGGCAGCACATGCCTTGTCCTGGCGCTGCTCTACATCTACTTCGCCCTGCAGACGCCCGTCGGGTTCGTATCGGACCCCATGGGACCGAAGGCCTTTCCCGTCGGCATCGGCGTGGTTCTGGCAATCGGCGCGGTCTATACGCTCCTCAAACCGGATCCGGAGCCGGTCTGGCCGCGGCTGGGCCGCTTCGGGGAGATCGTCTTCGCCGTCGTGGTGATGGTCGCCTACACCTACGCCCTGCCGGAGTTCGGCTTCGTCGTTTCCACGAGCGTCGCCGCGGGCCTGCTGAGCTGGCGCCTGGGCGCAGGGCCGCTCGCGGCCGCCGTGGCGGGTATCGGCATTGCCGTTGCGATCTTCGTCATCTTCCGCCTGGTCCTGGGCCTGTCGCTCGCCGTCGGCCCCTGGGGGTTTTGACATGGACATTCTTTCGAATCTCGCCGACGGCTTCGCCGTAGCACTCACCTGGCAGAATCTTGGACTTGCGCTGATCGGCTGCTTTCTCGGCACCATCATGGGTGCGCTTCCCGGGCTAGGGCCGTCGAACGGCGTCGCTATCCTCATCCCGCTCGCCTTCACGCTCGGCCTGCCGGCCACGCCCGCCCTGATCCTGCTGACCTCGGTCTATTACGGGGCCATGTATGGCGGGCGCATCTCCTCGATCCTGCTCAACATCCCGGGCGACGAGCCGGCCCTGATGACCACGCTCGATGGCTATCCGATGACCAAAAAGGGCCAGGCCGGCGAGGCGCTGGCCCTTTCGGGCGTGGCCTCCTTCGTCGGCGCCTTCTTCGCCACCTGGGGGCTGGTCTTCCTGGCGCCGCTTCTCGTAAATGTGGCACTCCTGTTCGGGCCGGCCGAATATTTCGCGCTTTTCACGCTGGCCTTCGCCACACTCGGCGGCATCGCCGCCCGCAACCAGGCCAAGGCGCTGATCGCCGCGGCCCTCGGCCTTGGCGTGGCCATGATCGGCGTCGACCACCAGACGGGAGTGCCGCGGCTGACCTTCGGCAACATCCATTTCTACGACGGCATTCACTTCCTGATCGCCATTGTCGGCCTGTTTGCGATCTCGGAGGTCCTTCTCTTCCTCGAGCATCAGAAGGGCGAGGCACCGGAGGCGGGTCAGACCAAGCTCGGCCGTATCACCGCGCCTTTCTCGATGCTGGCCAAGACCGCGGCGACGATGGCCCGCAGCACCGTGATCGGCTTCGTCTCCGGCGTGCTGCCGGGCGCCGGTGCCTCGCTCGGCTCCTTCGTCTCATACACGATCGAAAAACGCCTGAAGGACAAGGACAAAACCTTCGGCACGGGAGATCCGCGCGGCGTGGCCGCACCCGAAGCCGGCAACAACGCCGCCGCCGGCGGCGCGCTGGTGCCCATGTTGGCGCTCGGCGTACCGGGTTCCGGTACGACGGCGGTGCTTCTTGCCATGCTGATGGCGCTCAACATCACGCCGGGCCCGCTCCTCTTCACGCAGCAGCCGGAGGTTGTGTGGGGGCTGATCGCAGCGCTCTTCATCGGCAATATCATGCTGCTTCTTCTCAACGTGCCGATGGTGAGCATCTTCGTGCGCGTGCTTCAGGTGCCGACCAAATATCTGATGCCGGCGGTGGCCATGATCTCCTTCGTCGGGATCTACGGCCTGTCGGGCTCGACCTTCGATCTTCTGGTGATGATCGTCTTCGGCGTGGCGGGCTATCTGCTGCGCAAGCTCGACGTGCCGCTCGTGCCGGTGATCCTCGGCATCCTGCTCGGCAACGAGATGGAGAAGAACCTGCGCCGGGCCCTCACCATCTCGGACGGAGACCTGTCGATCCTCTGGGGCTCACCCATAGCGATCGGCATCTGGATTCTGGCCATCCTGGGCTTCATCGCGCCGCTGCTGTTCGGGCGGTTCGTGCGGCGCAAGCGTGCCGAGGTGAAAGCGGCGCCGTAGAAGCGTCCCGCCTCGCCGGAGAGGGGCAGCGCGGCGAGGCGCTGCCCCTTGCTTCAGATTTCCCTCTTGGCCATCTGGTCGGCGATATACTCCGCCTGCCGGACGGCCAGCGCGACGATCGTCAAGGTGGGGTTCTCCGCTGCTCCGCTGGTGAACTGGCTACCGTCGGAGACGAACAGGTTGGGAATGTCGTGCGTCTGGCCCCACTTGTTCACCACGCCTTCCTCCGGCTTCTCGCTCATCCGGTTCGTACCCAGATTGTGCGTGGACGGATAGGGTGGGGTGGGCATCGTGCGGGTGGCGCCCACCGCATCGTAAAGTGCACTCGCCTGCCGGAACGCGTGCTCGCGCATGGCAACGTCGTTCGGATGGTCTGTGAACCGGACGTCCGGTATCGGCAAGCCGTATTCGTCCTTTTCTTCGCCGTGCAGCTTCACCGCGTTCTGCTCCTGCGGCATGTCCTCGCCGACGATCCACAGCCCCGCCATGTTCTCGTAGTGGTCGAGCGCGGTCGTGAAGGAGCGGCCCCAGGATCCCGGATTCAGGAAGGCCGCCATGAAGGGGAGGCCCAGCGACAGCGTCTCCATCTCGTAGCCGCCGACAAAGCCGCGCGATGGATCATGACGCGCCTCGTCCTGGACGATGCCGGCCATGGTCGTGCCGCGCCACATGCGCACCGGCTTGTCGAAGATGGCGTAGACGGAGGCGGTCGTGTGGCGCATGTAGTTCTTGCCGACCTGGCCGGAGGAATTCGCGAGCCCGTCGGGGAAGAGGTTGGACGCCGAGTTCAGGAGAAGCCGCGGGCTTTCGATGGAATTTCCGGCCACGCAGACGATGCGTGCCTTCTGGCGCTGGAGATCGCCGTCCCTGTCCGCATAGACGACCTCGCTCGCCTTGCCGTCGGTGTCGTGCTCGATCTTCAGCACCTGGGATTGCGGCCGGACCTCGAGGCGCCCGGTGGCCTCCCCCTTCGGTATCTCTGTATAGAGGGTCGACCACTTGGCGCCCCACTTGCAGCCCTGGAAGCAGAAGCCGGTCTGCTGGCAGGCCATCCGATCGTCGCGCCATTCGGAATTGATGGCCATGCGGCCGGTGCTGACCTCCTTGTAGCCGAGCTTCTTCGCCCCGGCTTCAAACACCTTGTAGTTGTTGTTGCCGGGCAGGCCGGGGATGCCGTTGGTGCGCGTGACGCCCATCTTGTCCTCGGCCTTGGCGTAGTACGGCGCGAGGTCGGCGAGCGTGATGGGCCAGTCGATCAGGTTGGCGCCGTCGACCGCACTATAGTGCGTGCGCGGCTTGAACTCGTGTTCCTGGAAGCGCAACGAGGCGCCTGCCCAGTGGGTGGTCGTGCCGCCGACGGCCTTGACGATCCAGGCGGGCAGGCCGGGAAAATCCTTTGCAAGCCTCCAGCCCCCGGAAGCCGTGCGCGGGTCGAGCCAGGAAAGTTGGCTGAAGGCGTCCCATTCGTCATTGATGAAGTCCTGATACTCGATGCGCGGACCGGCCTCGAGGATGACGACATCGATGCCTTTCTGGGCCAGTTCGTTGCCGAGCGTGCCGCCACCGGCGCCCGAACCGATGATGACGACGACACTGTCGTCGTTCAGGTCGTAAGGTGCTGCCATTTTTTTCCTCCCGAAAACGACGCCTGCTTCCCGGCTGGGAAAGGCGCCGGTTGCTCAGCCTTACGGGCTAGAGCCAGTCGATGTCGTCGAAACCGCGGTCGATGTAGCCGCCCTTGGAGTAGGATTCGCCCTCGTAGCCGAAGACCGGCCAGACATCCTTTTGATTGTATAGGCCGGTCACGAGGTCCGCCCGCAGGCTCTGGAAAAATGCACTGTCCTCGATGTCCTTGAGGATTGCGGTCCGGTCCTCCTCCCAACCGACGAAGCGGTAGCCCTCTCCTCCGGCGCGGCTGTCGAGATCCGCCACGCCTTCCTCCAGCATCGCGCGATAGTCCGCATCTTCCGCCGCCTTGACATCGTGGTTCTTGACCGCGACCGCATAGAAGCGGTCGGCGATCCGGTCATGGGGATAGATGTCGCGCGCCATCTGGATCAGCGTCGCCACGGTCTCGGCCTTGAGCGCCTTCGGCTCCAGGCCCCAGGCCTGGGGCGGGCAAATGACCGTTCCCCCGCTGACCACGAGAAGTCCGCCGACGCCGAGCGTGCCGGCCCGGCGCATCAACTCGCGGCGCGTTATGCCGGAATCTCGCCTGTAGACTGTGACCATTTCCTCCTCCCTTTGCTGTCCTAGGAACTAAAGCGCCCGTCACAGGTAGCGGCCCCGGCGCTGAAGGACTTCGATCTGATAGCCATCCGGGTCGGCGACGAAGAAGAAGCGCGCCAGAAGCTTTCCCTCGTGGCTGAACTCGACGATCTTTCGCGGCTCGAGACCGGCCTCCTGAAAGCGCTTGTGCTCCGCGTCGAGGTCATCGACGGAAAAAGCCAGATGGCCGTAGCCGTCGCCGAGGGCATAGGGCTCGCTGCGATCCTTGTTGACCGTCAACTCCAGCTCGAATTCGCTCTCGGCGTTGCTCAAATAAACGAGGGTGAAGGAGTCGAACTCCAGCCGCTCCGCAACTTCGAGGCCGAACGCTTGCCTGTAGAAGCGGGTCGAGCGCGCTTCGTCGAGGACCCGGATCATGGAGTGAATCGCTTTCGCCAATGGCTCGCTCCTCTGTGCTGTTTCGCCCATTGTGCCACGGCCGCGGCGGCGGTGGTGGCATCGGGCTACTACATGGAGCGTTTCAGCGCTGAGGTGGCGGTCACGCGGATGGCGGGGGGCGCGGCAGTCGACGGGCGAGTGGATTTGGCCGTCATTGGCCTGTAAGGTTCTCGTCAAGAACCACAACAAAGGAGGAGGAAGCCATGTGCAAGGTATTCGCCGAGCAGGATCCCGCCGGCTACATGCACGTTAGCCGCTCCGTTCGCATCGGCGGCCATGCCACCAGCATCCGGCTTGAAGCGGCCTTTTGGGCGCTGCTGGACGAGGTGGCAAGGTCGCAGGGGATGACCACCCCGAAATTCCTGTCCACGCTCTACGAGGAGGCCCTGGAATCCAAGGGTGGGGTAGGCAATTTCGCGTCCATGCTGCGGACGACTTGCCTGCTCTATCTGCGCGGCAACCATGTTCCCGGCGCGGAGGATTGCGTGGCCGACTCCGAGGCCGACCAGATCGGAAAGCATACCGCACCGCTTCACCTGCAATAGAGGGCAGGCCCGGAAGCTCTCCGCCGTTCCGGGTGCCGGCTTTCGTCAGCACCCTGGTCTGGCGCTCTGCTTATTCGGGCACGCGGCGCACCGCGCCCTGGGCGGCGCTGGTGGTCATGGCCGCATAGGCCTTGAGCGCGGCGGTGACGTGACGCTTGCGCGGGGCTGCGGGCTTCCAGCCGGCCGCGTCCTGCTCGGCCCGGCGGCGTTCCAGCTCCTGCTCGTCGACGGCGAGCCGGATCGAGCGGTTGGGGATGTCGATCTCGACCGTGTCGCCCTCGCGTACGAGGCCGATGGCGCCGCCTTCGGCCGCTTCCGGCGAGACATGGCCGATCGACAGGCCCGAGGTGCCGCCCGAGAAGCGCCCGTCGGTGACCAGCGCGCAGGCCTTGCCGAGCCCCTTCGATTTCAAATAGCTGGTGGGGTAGAGCATCTCCTGCATGCCCGGCCCGCCGCGGGGTCCCTCGTAGCGGATGATCACCACGTCGCCCGGCTTGATCTCGTTCGACAGGATGGCCTTGACGGTGGCGTCCTGGCTTTCGAAGACACGGGCGGGGCCGGCAAATTTCAGGATGCTCTCGTCGACGCCCGCCGTCTTCACGATACAGCCGTCGGGGGCCAGATTGCCCTTCAGCACGGCCAGCCCGCCGTCCTTCGAAAAGGCATGCGGGACGTCGCGGATGGCGCCCGTCTCGCGGTCGAGGTCGAGCGTCTCCCAGCGCCGTTCCTGGCTGAAAGCCTGTTGCGTGGGCACCCCGCCGGGGGCGGCGCGGTAGAACGTATGAACCTTCTCCCCCGTTGTGCGGCGAACATCCCAGCGCTCGATGGCCTCGCCGATCGAGGCGGCATGGACCGTCGGCACGTCCCGGTGGAGGAGGCCAGCCCGGTCGAGC
Source organism: Chelativorans sp. M5D2P16 (assembly GCF_034427935.1). Lineage (NCBI taxonomy): Bacteria > Pseudomonadati > Pseudomonadota > Alphaproteobacteria > Hyphomicrobiales > Phyllobacteriaceae > Chelativorans > Chelativorans sp. M5D2P16. The sequence continues at coordinate 62,454 of NZ_JAXQNM010000002.1, forward strand.
TCGCCGAGGATGGCCATGATGCCGCCGGCGCGGTGCACGTCCTCCATGTGCACGTCCGACTTGGCGGGCGCCACCTTGCACAAGACCGGCACGTGCCGCGACAGCCGGTTGATGTCGTCCATGGTGAAATCGATTTCGCCTTCCTGGGCGGCGGCGAGGATGTGGAGTACCGTGTTCGTCGAGCCGCCCATGGCGATGTCGAGCGTCATGGCGTTCTCGAAAGCGGCCTTGCTCGCGATGGAGCGGGGAAGAACGCTCTCGTCGTCCTGCTCGTAGCGGCGCTGGGCGAGATCGACGACGAGGTGCCCCGCCTCGACGAAGAGGCGCCGGCGGTCGGCATGGGTAGCGAGCATCGAACCGTTGCCGGGCAGCGACAGGCCGAGCGCTTCCGTCAGGCAGTTCATCGAATTGGCGGTGAACATGCCGGAGCAGGAGCCGCAGGTGGGGCAGGCCGAGCGCTCGATCGCCTGGACGTCCTCGTCCGAGATCCGGTCGTCGGCGGCCGCCACCATGGCGTCGACGAGATCGAGTGCCTGCTCCTTGCCGGAAAGCACCACCTTGCCCGCTTCCATCGGTCCGCCGGAGACGAAGACCGTCGGGATGTTGAGCCGCATGGATGCCATCAGCATGCCAGGTGTGATCTTGTCGCAATTGGAGATGCAGACCATCGCATCGGCGCAATGGGCGTTGACCATGTACTCGACGGAATCGGCGATGAGCTCGCGCGAGGGCAGGGAATAGAGCATCCCGTCGTGCCCCATGGCGATGCCGTCGTCCACGGCGATGGTGTTGAATTCCTTGGCCACCCCGCCGGCCGCCTCGATCTCGCGCGCGACGAGCTGCCCGAGGTCCTTCAGGTGCACGTGGCCGGGCACGAACTGGGTGAAGGAATTGACGACGGCGATGATCGGCTTGCCGAAATCCGAGTCCTTCATGCCGGTGGCGCGCCAGAGGCCGCGGGCGCCGGCCATGTTTCTGCCGTGGGTCGTCGTGCGGGAGCGGTAAGAAGGCATGTCTTTTCTTCGGTTCCTCTTGATCTGTCGGGCGCGACTATATCCGGGCGGACCGGCCAAGGCTACCGCCCACGTGGCCGTCCTCAGCCGCGGTCCTTAGCGGGAAAGGACACGAGGGGCACGACCGCCCATCATCGAGCGAGGACTTGAGGCGTGCGGCGTGCGGTTCTCGCGAAACGCCGCGCGCCCTTGACCCGATGGGATTGCGGCGTATCTGTCGGGGATGCTCCGTGTCGCCACATTTCCGGCCGCCGCGCCATGGCGGCGTCCGGCGCCGGCCAGTCAACGAAAGGAACGCCCACCGCTTCTTCCGGCAGCGGCAAGGGGCGGAGAATTGCAAGGGCCTCCTTCCGATGTCGCATGAAGAACAAGTCATCCTGGTCAGCCCCGACGACAGGGCCGTCGGCGTTGCCGGAAAGCTCGAGGCGCATCGCCGCGGCCTCAGGCATCGGGCGTTTTCGGTCATCCTGTTCAATGGCGAAGGCGAGATGCTGATTCAGAAGCGGGCGGCGGAAAAATATCATTCCGCCGGGCAATGGGCGAACGCGTGCTGCTCCCATCCGCGTCCCGGCGAGGCGGTGGATGCGGCGGTCGTCCGCCGGCTCCGATGGGAGCTCGGCATCGACTGCCCGGTCATGCCGCTGCAGACCGTCTCCTATTGCGCGCGCGTCTCGTCCGAACTCGTGGAGAACGAGGTCGCGCATCTCTTCGTCGGCCGTCATGACGGCACGCTGCGGCCCAATCCGGAAGAGGTCGCGGAGACGCGCTGGATCGATCCGGACCGCCTCATGCGGGAGGTTGCGGCCGCGCCCGAGCGGTTTACCGTCTGGTTCCGGATTTATCTCGAGCGGTGTGCGCCGTCATTTGCCGCCGCGGCCCGCAAATTGTCGGTCTCCTCGCACAGGGCGCTTGTGACGCCTCAGTGATATCCTTCGCCGGGTGCGATCTTGCCGCGGAAGACCCAGTAGACGAAAGCGGTGTAGCCGAGCACCAGTGGCAGCAGGAAGATGGTCCCCATCAGGAAGAAGATCTGCGATGCCGGCGCGGCGGCCGTGTCCCAGAAGGTCAGGTGCGGCGGCACCAGATACGGCACGTTGGAAATGACGAGACCGGCATAGCCCAGCAGGAACAGGACGATGGTGCCGAAGAAGGGCAGGCCGTCCCTGCCGGCCTCGATCCAGCGCCACACGCCGAAGGCTGTCAGGGCCGCGGCGAGCGGGATCGGCCAGAGCAGAAAGATGTTCGGCGTGCTGAACCAGCGTTCGGCGACGCGGTCGATCCCCAACGGCGTCCAAACGCTGATCACCGCCATTGCCCCGACCACGCCGAGAAGCAGCGCAGGCGCGTAACGGCGGGCGAACTCGCGCACCGGCCCGCTCGTGCGCATGATGAGCCAGGTGGCGCCGAGGAGGGCGTAGCCCGCCACCACGGCCAGGCCGACGAAGATGGAAAAGGGTGTGAGCCAGTCGAAGGCACCGCCGGCATATTGCCCGTTCTCCACGTCGATACCCTGCAGAAGGCCGCCCAGGATCACACCCTGCAGGAAGGCGGCGACGATCGAACCGCCGGCGAAGGCGATGTCCCATATCAGGTGGCCCGGCTTGGCGACCCAGCGGAACTCGAAGGACACACCCCGGAAGACAAGCGCCAGAAGCATGCCGATGACGGGCAGGTAAAGCGCCGGCATGACAACGGAATAGGCCATCGGGAAAGCGACCCAGAGGCCGCCGCCGCCCAGCACCAGCCAGGTCTCGTTGCCGTCCCAGAAGGGGGCGACCGAGTTCATCATCAGGTCGCGCTCTTCCTCCTCGCGGGCAAAGGGAAACAGGATGCCGATGCCGAGGTCGAAGCCGTCGAGAATGACATACATGGCAACAGCGGTGCCGATCAGGCCGGCCCATATGACGGGAAGATACCATTCCATGATCGTCACCCCTTCGGCGCCGTGAGGGGCCGCCCCGGGCCCTCGCCGGATTCGCGGCCGGTCGCTTCGCGCGTGGCTCCTTCGGCGCCCGAAAGCGGCCGGTTCGGCACGCCGGTGGCGGCTTCGGTGGCCCGGCCGACGGGGCCCTTATGGATCAGCCGGTTGATGTAATAGATCCCCATCGCGAAGACGATGCCATAGATGAAGACGAAAAGCGCCAGCGTGCCGGCGACACTGGCGCCGGGCACGGGCGAGACGGCGTCCACCGTTCGCATATGGCCGTAGACGACCCATGGCTGCCGGCCCTGCTCGGTCACGAACCAGCCGGCGAGGATGGCGATGAAGCCGAGCGGCCACATATAGGAGGTGGAGCGCAGGAAGAAGGCGCTGTCGAAGAGCCGTCCGCGCCACCACAGGTAAAGGCCCCAGAAGCCGACGGCGATGAGCAGCAGGCCGATGCCCACCATGATGCGGAAGGTGAAGAAGACATTGGCGACGGGAGGCCATTCGTCCTCGGGGAAATCCGTGAGGCCGAGATAGGTGCCGTTCCAGTCATGGGTCAGGATAAGCGCGCCGAGATGGGGGATGGCGACCTCGAAATGGTTGGTGCGCTGTTCCTCGTCGGGAATGCCGAACAGCACCAGATGGCCGGGATCGCTCTCGCTCCAGTGCCCTTCCATCGCCGAGACCTTCACCGGCTGGTGCTCGAGCGTGTTGAGGCCATGCATGTCACCGATGACGAGTTGCAGCGGTGCGGCAACGGCGATCATGCCGACCGCCATTCTCAGCATGGTGCGGCTTTCCTCCTCGTGGCGGCCGGCGATGAGGTAGCGCGCGCCCACGGCGAGCACCACGACCGCCGTCGTCAGATACGCCGCGTTCAGCATATGCGCCAGCCGGTAGGGAAAGCTCGGATTGAAGATCACCTGCAGCCAGTCCACGGGATAGGCGATGCCATCGCGGATCTCGTGCCCGGCCGGCGTCTGCATCCAGCTGTTGGCGGCCAGGATCCAGAATGCGCTGATCGAGGTGCCGATCGCCACCAGCACCGCGGCAAGGGTGATCAGCCAGTCGGGAAACCGGTTCCAGCCGAACAGCAGGATGCCGAGGAAGGTCGCCTCCAGATAGAACGCCGTCAGCACTTCGTAGCCGATCAGCGGGCCGATCACATTGCCGCTGAATTGCGAGAAGCGGCTCCAGTTGGTGCCGAACTGGTAGGACAGAACGATGCCGGAGACCACGCCCATGGCGAAGGAAACGGCGAAGATCTTGGTCCAGAAGCGCGCCAGCCGGTGGTATTTCTCATTGCCGGTCCGCAACCAGGTGAGGAGCAGGACCGCGATGAAGGCCGACAACCCGATGGTGAAGGCAGGGAAGATGATGTGGAAGGAGACCGTGAAGGCGAATTGGATGCGTGCCAGAAGAACCGGATCAAATTCCATTTCCCCCTCCAATGGCGGCAAGCCGCAACGAACCGGCTCGCGGCGCCATAATCTGCAGGATGGGTGTGCTTGTCCACCCCGCAGGTGTCGCTGCGTGCGAAAGCCGCACCCGGTTCGATAGGACACGTCGGAATTGCCGCGCATGCGGAACTCTCGCAGCCGCGGGAGGTTCTGACGGGAAGACGCCTCAGGGCCGGTGGATAGATGGTCGCGCTACGCCACACCATAGCTGTCCATGGGCCCGGGGAAACGCGCAGGAGACAAACGCGATGACGGCCGGCTTGGACGCGGAAGACACGCGCGAGATTCGCAAGCGTATCGAGGAGCTTGGCCCCTGGTTTCACAATATGCGGATTCGCGGCGTCGAAACCGCGCCCGATCACTTCCTCGGCAATTATCCGGCGTGCAAGTGGGAGACCTTCGCGCAGGTTCTGCCGGAGGATCTGACGGACAGGACGGTGCTGGACATCGGCTGCAACGCCGGCTTCTACTCCCTCGAGATGAAACGGCGCAACGCGCGGCACGTGGTGGGCATCGATCACGACGCGCATTATCTGCGCCAGGCGGGTTTTGCAGCGGAGCAGGAGGACTTGGACCTCGAATTGCACCAGATGTCCGTCTACGATGTGCCGAAGCTTCAGCGCAGGTTCGACCTGGTGATCTTCACCGGCGTTCTCTACCATCTGCGCCATCCGCTGCTGGCGCTGGATATGATCTACGAGCACGTCGCGGACGATCTGCTTCTCTTCCAAAGCATGCAGCGCGGCAGCGATGACGTTCCGCAACTGGAGCGGGATTATCCGTTCTCCGAGCAGGCGGTGTTCGACGAGCACGCCTTTCCCAAGCTGCATTTTGTTGAGCACCGCTATTGCGGCGATCCGACGAACTGGTTCATTCCCAGCCGCGCGGCCGTCGAAGGCATGTTGCGCAGCGCCGGATTCGCCATCGAGGCGCATCCGGAGCGCGAGGTCTATCTTTGCCGGAAGGGTGTGCGGCCGGACTATGTCGATCCGCCGCCATGCGCGTAGCAGGCGGCCTCAGCCGGTCTTCTCCAGCGCGCCTTCTTCACCATTCTGCCGGCCGATACGCCCGTAGACATCGAAATACCGCGCCGTCATCGTTTCGAGCGAGAAGCGCTCGGCCGCAACGGCCCGGCATTCCTCCGGATCGAGGTCGCCGGTGGCAAGGATCGCCTCTGCCATCTCGCGCGCATCCCTGACAAGGAAACCGGTCTTGCCGTGTTCGATGATGGATGGAAGCGCGCCGTTGGGCAGTGCGACGACCGGCGTGCCGCAGGCAAGCGCCTCGATCGCCGCCAGCGAGCTTGTCTCGGCCGCCAGGCTCGGGATGAGCGCGCAGCGCGCAGCGGCGAGAAGGCGCCGTTTGCGGTCGAAGCCGAGCGGGCCGAGAAAGCGGCGGCGTTCATCGAGAAGAGGTCTGACCCGTTCCTCGAAATAGCACTCATGAGCCGCATAGGGGAAAACCTGGCCACCGATCAGCAGCGGCGTATCGGCCAGGCGGCAGGCTTGAAGGGCGATGTCGATCCCCTTCTCGGGGCAGATGCGGCTCAGGACGATCGCATGCCCGCGCTTGCGGCACGTGGTGGCAAACAGCTTCGGCGAGACGCCGTTCGGTATTGGCGGCAGGAGTTGCGCTCCCGGCGGCCGGGTCGCGTGTTGGGCCTCGGAGACGCAGTGGAGCCGGAGATCGGCCTGCAGATGGAAAATCGAGGTGGGATACCAGTCGAGCGGCAGGTGGAGGGTGGCAAGCGTGGGAACGCCTTCGGGGAGGTATGCCGGAAAGTCGATTCCGTGCAAATGAACCAGATCGAGAGTTTCGTCATGCACGACCTCGCTGATTGCCGCGCGGTAGGCTGCCCAGGCCCGCTCGTGGGCGGTCTCGTCCACCCGGCCGCTTTCCACCGCGACGGGTACGAGCTCTCCGGCGGAGCTCGACCCCTCGCAGGCGATCACGATCGAGCGATGCCCTTGTTGGACCAGCGCGTAATCCAGGGCGGACAGCACCTGCTCCGCGCCGCCCACGGCGTCGAGACCGACGGGGGCGAAAGGGTAGGCCACATTGAGGACCGTCAGAACCATCGCGGCAGGCCGAGTTCGCGGCGCGCCTCTTCGGCGAGGCAAAGCCACGTCTTCCCATCGAGCCCCCAATCGAAGCGCTCGTAAAGAAGTTCCCCGCCATTGGGCAATCCCGCAAAATCGTAGCGCGGCGCAGGGCGAAAGCACTCCACCGCGCAGGTGAAGCGCGCAAGCGTACGGTGCTGGCTGGCATGAGCCCAAAGCATTCTTTGTTTGCCCTGCGCCCTTTCGGGCGTGAGGGCGATTCTGATCTCCCTGCCGCCGGGATGTGGCCGCAGCGCGAAATCCTGGGCCGTCCAGTTGCCACAGCGTGAATGATACAACGGACATTCAACGATTTCAGGTGCGGCGGCACCGCGCTCCTCCAGGAGCCGGCACGCGGCATGGACGATATGGGCGGTCGCGTCGTGATCCGGATGGCCGCCCTCATAGGCATGGGTGATCACCGTGCGTGTCTGGCTGCCATGGAAGGTCGCGGCCAGCGACCGCGTCAGTTCAGGCATTTGAAAGGCCACTGTCTGGTCGGCCGCGCCCAGGGGAAGCAACGCTTCGGCCGGAATACCGGCCATGGCCACGGCGGCGGCCAGCTCACGTTTTCGCGCTGCGGCGTAGTCTTCGCGGCGGGAGAACCCGTTGGCCAGGGCGTCCGCCATCCCGGCGGGGGCTCCATCCGTCACGTGAAGCAGGCGGATTCCCGGCAGCCGCGGCAGATGTCCGCCGATGGCGATGGTTTCGTCATCGGGATGGGCGAAGACGGCCATTATGCCGCTGCCGTCGATGATCGCTTCAACGGAATTGCCGAGCCGGTCGAGGAAGCGGCGGCCCGCCTGCCGTTTCCGCCCGGCATCGGGCTTCATGCGGCTCCTCTTATGCGGCGTTTGGAATGGCCCGCGTAGCGCTCGATCATGGACGCACAGAAGTCGGCGAACTCCTCCTTCACGAGCGGCGGGCTGGTGTGGTGGGGGGCGATGCCGCGGTGCTCAGGCGTGAAGCAAAAGGTAAGCGTCACGTCGAAATCCTCGATCGCCGCCATCTGCCGGTCGAACCAGTCGAGCGCGTTGGGGCGGAAACTGTCGGCCCAGGAAAGACCCGTACGCAGCGACTTCACGCCCAGCCGCTTCAGCCACTCCACGCCTTCCTCGAGACGCGGATCTTCGAAATGGAACCACTGGCAGATGCCGAAATCCGGCGTATGGCGGGCGAATTCTTCCAGCGCCGGCTTGGGCGTGCCGTCCTCGCGGATGAGTCCCATGTAGAAGTGCCGGTAATAGGAGGAGCCTTCCGCTTCCTTGTGCCGCGTCGTGGCCCCCCAGGATTGCGGCAGGTCGAACAGGCTGTACCATTGGATGCGCGGTGCGCGGCCCTTGAGCAGTTCCGCCGTGCGCTTCAGGCCCCACAGCTGGACTTCCTCCGCGCCGAACGACGAGACGCCCACCTCGCTGACCCAGACGGGCAGCCGTGTGAGCGCCTGGATCTCGGCGAGCTTATCCGGCCACTCGTGGACCGACCACAGGTTCCAGTCGAGCGGGAAGCCGTGGACCGCGACCGCGTCGACATGGTCCAGCACCGATCGGCTCTGCATGTTTTGAATGAAGAGCGGGTCGATCGGCGAGATTCCGCCCAGCACCGTGGTGACGTCTGGGTTCGCCTCACGGATCGCATCCGCAGCGCTGACCGCCATGTCGGCGAAAAGCGACCAGGCCGGATCGATCTCCAAGTCCCAGTGGGACTTGTTGTTGGGCTCGTTCCATATCATTGCAGCTTCGATCATCGCTCGGCTTTCCCTCAGGTGCGTTGTTCGATCTCGGATGCGGCAGTGACGGACGGCAGGCTGCGTTTCGGCGCGAAAGGCCGTCTGCCGGCAGGCGCGGCCATGGTGACGTGGGTTCCGCCCTCCGCCGCCGCGGGTCTGTCGCTGCGCAGCAACTCGCCGGCTGCGCGGTAGCCGGCGAGGGTGCCGACGTCGACATAGGCTTCGCCCGCCTTGACGCCGGCGGCTTCGCCGCCCTGGGCAAGCCATGCATTGACCAGGGTGCCCATATACTCGTCGGCTCGGCCGCGCTCGATCCACAGTCGCCGCAGATCGTGCAGTATCCGGCCCGGCATGCGGAAGGCGCCCCACACCCAATGGGTCGAGGGCCGCGCGCGCTTTACCTGGATTTCGCGAACATGGCCGGCGTCGTCGGTCTCCACCGCGTCGAAGGCTGTCGGGTTGTCGACGGGGAAAAGCAGGAAGGAGAGCTTGTCCTGCGGTAGCGCGCGATAGCCGTCGGCGGGCAGCCAGATGGTGTCCGGCAGGCCGACGAGCACGTGTTCCTCCGGCGTGATCAACGGTGCGACGCGGAAGATCGCATCGCATAGGCCCGCCGGCTCGGGCTGGACCACATAGGCGACCGAGGCCGGTCCGTAGCCGCCGCCGTAATATTCCATGATGTCGGACTTGCCCGGCGCGATGACGAAGCACAGCTTGTCGGCGCCGCCGCGGATCATGCGCTCGCAGAGATATTCGCTGACGGCGCAGGGGCGTTCCGATTCGCCGTCCAGCCGGCTGCCGACAGGCAGCAGTTCCTTAGAGAAGGCCAGCGGCTGGATACGGCTACCGCTGCCGGCAGCGGGAATGATGCCCCACATCCTTCAGCTCCCATGCATTTGCAATGTTGGCCTGTCGTCGGCGGATTCCCGGGCGCGTTCCAGACAGGAAACGAACTCGCCGGCCCGCTTTTGCGAGGTGTGCTCGGCCAGCACGCGGTCACGCGCGCGTGCGGCGATGGTCTTCAGCTCGGCCTCGCTGCGGTCGAGCGCGGCCAGGGTGTCGGCTGCCTGCCGCGCCACGAGGATCTCGCGATCGGGCGCGAAGAAGTGATCGAGCCCCTCCCACCAGTCCGAAATGACCGGTACGCCGCAGGCCGCCGCCTCGAAAAGCCGGCCGGAAGGACACCACCCCATCTCGGCCATAGCGCGACGGGTGATGTTGAGGGTCAGCCGGCCCGAGGAATAGAAGGCCGGGTGCTCGTCGGGCGGGAGGTGCCGGACGAAGAAGATGTTTCTCGCCCAGGGAAAATCGTCCGGATATTGCGTGCCGGCTATGACGAAGCGGTTGGCGGGCCGCTTTCGCGCGGGTTCGACGAACAGTTCCACCAGCGCATCCTGCCGGTCGGCGGCATAGGTTCCGATATAGGACAGGTCCGCGGCATAGTGCCGGCGTGGCGTGGTCGGCCTATGCACGGCCGGGTCCACATGACCGTAGAGCGGTCGCACCAGGCGCGCGCCCAGCCGCTCGCGCAGAGCGTGCAAGGCGCGGCCGCCGGTATAGCTTAGAACGAGGTCGAAGTCCCGCAGCCCGCGTGCGCCGATATAGGGCACACGTTCGCCGCGCCCGAGCGCCGACAGCGTGACCGGTGTGTCGAGATCATAGAAGACCTTCACGGGCCGTTCGGCCGACAGCGCCAGGTCCGAGGCATGCACGCCGTCCGGACAATAGGACGTGACGATGGCGGCATCCGCCTCCCGCAGGTGGCGCCGGGCGGCGGGAAGGATGTCCGTCCAGTCCCGGTAAAGGACAAGCTCGCCTCCTTCGATCTCGAACAGGTCGCGGGCGTCGGCGTAGTAGGGGACGTCGCGTTCGAAGAAGACGACGGTCCAGCCCTGGCGCGCCAGGGCCCGGACAAGACCACGCCACAGCGTGGCATGGCCGTTTCCCCAGGAGGAGGAGATCGTCAGGCCGAAAATCACCATCTTCAAGGCACGCCCTCCTCGGCCAGATGGCCGCAATCGTTGAGCGCAAGGATCTTTCCGCCACGCGGCCCCAGCGCAAGCGTGGTGACGGCGGCGGGTGAGATCTCGAAAGCGTCCACGGACTGGAACGGCCGGCCGCTGAAGCGGCAGACGGCGGCCTTGATGACGTCGCTGTGGCTGACGAGGCAGACCGTTGCGCCGGGCAAGCGCAGCGCGAGGCCTTCCATGAAGCCGGTGATGCGTTCGGCAACCATCCGCATGGTGTCGCCGGCCGGTGTGGCGGCGAGGTCCCGCTCGGCATTCCAGCGCTGCCATTCAGGGTCGTCTTCGAGAGCGGCGAATGTCTTGCCCGTCCAGCGGCCGAAATCGATCTCGTCGAGGGCGGCTGCGCTTTCCACTTCCACGCCGACGGCGGCGGAAAGGATCTTTGCGGTCTGGCGCGCGCGCGGCTGCGGGCTGGCGAAGAGGGCAGCGGTTTGCCCTTCGCGCAGATGTCGGGCCAGGGCTCCGGCCTGGGCACGGCCGGCCTCGGAGAGGTCTATACCCGGCATCCGTCCGGTGAGAACCGTGCCGACGTGGCCGTGGTCCGCGTGTCGCACGAGATGAAAGACGGTACTCACTGCGCGGTCCTGGTGGGAAATTCGTCATCGCCGGAGATGAAGCGCAAGGTGCGCGCCCGGGCATCGGAATCGGTGAACTGCTGGGGCGGCGACTTCATGAAGTAGCTTGAAGGACCGATCAGCGCGCCGCCCAGCCCGCGATCGAGCGCGAGCTTCGCGCAGCGCACGGCGTCGATGACCACACCGGCGGAATTGGGCGAGTCCCAGACCTCGAGCTTGAGCTCGGCACTGATGGGCACCCCACCGAAGGCGGTGCCTTCCATCCGGATATAGGCCATTTTCCTGTCGGTGAGCCAGGGGACGTGGTCGCTGGGTCCCACATGCACGTTCTCCGCCGGCATCGGCACGCCGAGCTGGCTCGTCACCGACTGGGTCTTGGAGATCTTCTTCGATTCCAGCCGCTCGCGTTCCAGCATGTTGAGGAAGTCGGTGTTGCCACCGAAATTGAGCTGGTAGGTCCGCTCCAGCTTGATGCCGCGCTCGCGGAACAGGTTGGTGAGCATGCGGTGAACGATGGTTGCGCCGACCTGGCTCTTGATGTCGTCGCCGATCAGGGGCAGGCCGCGTTCCTCGAAGCGCGCGCGCCATTCCGGGCGCGAGGCGATGAAGACGGGAATGCAGTTGACAAAGGCGCAGCCGGCCTCCAGCGCCCGCTCGGCATACCAAAGGGAGGCCTGCTCGGAGCCGACCGGCAGATAGGAGACGAGCACGTCGGTGCGGCTACGGCCGAGCACCTCGGTCACATCGGCCTCGGGCTCGTCCGATTCCTCGACCAGATCGCTTACATACTGGCCGATTCCGTCCAAGGTTTTGCCGCGCTCGACCTTCACTCCCGTTGGGGCGACGTCTGCAAAGTGCATGGTGTTGTTCGGCGGTGCGAAGATCGCTTCCGAAACGTCGCGGCCGACCTTTGCGGCGCCCACGTCGAAGGCCGAGGAGATCACGACGTCGTCGACCGAGTAGCCACCGAGATCGGTGCTCATCAGGCCGGCGATCGGTTCGTTCGAGTGCTTCCCGCGGTAATAGCTCAGCCCTTGCACGAAGGACGACGCGCAGTTTCCGACGCCGACGATTCCGACCCTTAATTCTGCACCTTGCATGCTTCACCTCCAGCTGCCGGAGGGCGGCCGGCGTTGGCCAGAGGCACCGGCCGAACCGCTCCTCACGCTACCAACAACGAGGCGTTGCGTTTGTTCCAGAGATGCTGGTTTCGGCTCCCGCGCCCTTTTGGGGGGGGGTCGACCCGCGACAGGGGCGGTTTCGTGTCGCAGCCGGCGGTGCCGACTGGCTCAGCACGCGTTTTGATTCAGTCCCTTGCGGGCGAGAAGGATGGCGCGGAGATTGCGCCAGCGCTCTTCGGGCAGCGCAAGGTTCTCGAACGCCGCCTCATCGGGCACGCGCATCAGACGATCGATTTCCCTGTCGTGCAGGTGGGCAATGACGGCGTGCTCCCACACACGCAGCTCGCCTTTGGACACCGGTCCCCGGTTAAGCCGCTCGCCGAGATCCTCGAGCAGGCGCAGAAGCTCGGCATAGCCCTCCGCCGCAGATCTGCCCGTCGGCGGGACGTGCAGGTCCAGCTTCTGCGGCAAGCCGGAGGGGATGTGGTGATGCCGCGTGATCATTCCGGCTCTCCGACAGGCGCGATCGGCGGTTTTCGCCGCCCAGTCCTGTTGAAATCTAATGCCCGGTGGCCGGCAATGTTCCCCGGCAGTCGGGCAGGACCTTGGCCTCCTCGGGGGCGACGCCCGGGGCCTGGCGCGTGTCGTGCGGGTGTTTCTCCCGCGCGAGAGGCTGGATGATGACGCGGTTGCGGCCGCGATTCTTGGCCTGGTAAAGGCAGAAGTCGGCTTCGCGCATCAGGAATGAGGCGGGCTGTCCACCGATCTCCGCCGCGCCGCCGATGCTGACGGTGAGCGGGACTTTGCTGCCGTCGGAGGCGATGAACTCGATGCACTCCACCTCCCGGCGGATGCGCTCGGCCACCTCCAGAGTCTCGTGCGCATCGGCGTTTATGAGGATGATCCCGAATTCTTCGCCGCCGATCCGCGCGACGATGTCGTTGGCCCGGACGGCCCGGCACAGCGCCTGGCTGATCTGCATCAACGCCTTGTCGCCCACCAGATGGCCATGTCGATCATTGATCTTCTTGAAGTGGTCCGCGTCGATGATGAGCAGCGAACGTATCTCGGACTTGCGGCGGCTGCTCTTGAGCATGCGGTAGAAGTGTTCGCGGTTGGAGAGTCCGGTGAGATGGTCGGTGCGCGTTTTCGCCTCCAGCCGCGCGTAGGCGCGCGTCAGTACTTCCAGTTCCTGCGCCAGGCGATGGTTGCGGGCGAAGACGGTCAGGCTGAAGAGGAAGGCGGTGCATGCGGCGGCGAGCGCGACAGCGACGGCGAGCGCGACAGCGACGGCGAGAAGGGGTGTAAACGGCTCACCGACGGTTGCCCGCGTGTGGATATGGAGCGCAGCGAGCAATCCAGCGGCCGCGGCAGCGAGCGCCGTCAGCCCGGCTCTCAGGAAGACGTCTTTCATTCCCATTCCGCATGCTCGGCGTCCCTTCCGAGAAGCCGGCTTACAGAGATCGGATGAGTATCATCCTTCAAAAACCGTTCGGATTTGAACAATCCCTATCGACGGGCGGTAAACGTTCACCGGTCCCTGCGCACCGGCCGTCTGCGGGCATCCCGGAAAGGTGGTGAAATCTCTTTTTCGCGCTCGGCAAGCAGATTGAAATCTGCGATGGGCTTTCGGCGGAGCGTCTTGTCGCGCGCCTTCCGGCGCCATTCCTCCATATCCAGAACGTAGGTTTTCCACATGCCGTAGCGTGCGGCCATGGCGTGGCGTTGCGCGGTGAGATAGCCCGCCCGGGACGGGCGCGGCGTGTTTACCCGCGCCCACCCCGCCTGCAGCATCTCGGCACCGAGATCCCGTCCGGCCACGCTGCAATACGCCGTTGCAAGGTTTCCCACATCATAAGCGGCGGTCACGCACCGCACGCTGCTGCCGCCGACCAGGCGCTTCAGCCAAGCCCTGGCCAGGGGACCGCACGGCACGGGGGCGGGCGATTTCGTGTGCTTGCGGTTCTCCCATTCCGGATCGAGCGCCCATTGCGGCAGTTTGCAGGTATCGAGATCCGTCAGGCGCACCTTCTGCGCGAAGCGGGGGTACCACAGGGTGCGCCCGTCCATCACGGCCACCCTGCCCTCGAATATGGGGAGGCCGGCGATACCGCGTACATCAGGCGTCGACGGGCCGGCGGTGCAACCCGCCGCTGCGGCCGATGCGCTGACCAGGAGGACGGCGAACCGCTTCATTTTGCGGTTCCACCCGCGCCGTGTCGCGCGTTCGTGCTCATGAGAACTGCGGGGTGGACGACGTCGCTGAACTGCCACAGCCCCTCCTTTTTCTTCCGCGCCGTCTGTTCGGCGAGGGCATAGGCCATCTGGTACGGCATTCCTTCCGCGTCGAGCGCCGCAAAGGCATAGCCGCTGTTGATCAATAAAAGGCCGAGATCGCTGCGTTGCCTGCCGACAGTGGCGTAGCACATGACGTAGGTCAGATCGGGGGTCCGCATGACGGGCGCGCAGACTGGGCTCGTGTCCTCGATGAATGCCGCCAACATGGCCATGGAGGCCTCGCCGCAGTCCCGTTCACGATTTTGCTTGTCGGTATAGGTGGTGCCGCGGAGGCAGGACTGGACGCCATAGAGTCGGTAGCGCCCCTTGTCATCACGCCAGGTGTCGCCGCTTTCGAGCGTGATCTGCGGTTCCAGGTCGAAGTAGCCGGCAGGTGCAGCGACGGCACTGAACGGAGACAAGGCGGCGAAGACGATCAGCAGTGCAGATTTCATCGTTTTCCTCCCAGGATAGTGGATAGCCAGAACGGTATCAAAAAATCTCTGGATAACTGCGCCAAATACGTATACGTATATGTGGCATTAATCAATGCTGGCTTGTACGGGCATCGAGATCGTTAGGGAGGAGCGATGAGAGGCGTGAAGGTTCCAGGCCTTGTATCCGGGCTGTCCCCGGCGGTGGTGGCCGGGCTTTTTTCGCTGTCGGTTCAGGCCTCCGAAAAAGAAAATATTACATTCTAAAACAATAATTTAAGAGATGATAGAGTTCATGTCGAGCTTGCGTTGGCTGGTGCCACCTTCGATGAACGCTGGGGTGCCGGAGAGCGTGCCGACGCTGCGATTCTGAGAAGGGAAGGAGGCGTTATGGCCTCTGCAATCCCATCGTATAGATTGCATCAAATCGGTAATGTTTACTTAGATGAGTTGATGTATGCGAACTGCTCACGATCAACGAGATGATCGGGGTGCTGAACGGCGTCCTGGCCTCGCAACAGGCGGAGAACCAGCGAAAGCTGAGCAATCTCTCGAGCATGAGCAAAGCGCTTAGCTATGGCCGCCGCCGTCCCTAACCTGCGCATGGCGGGCTTGCTCCTGATCGTGCTGGCCTCGCTCGTCGAGGCCGGCTGCTCACAGACGGTGAAGGAGAAGTCCGCCCCCTGCAAACGGCCCGCCGGCGTGATGGGTTTCGCCGCCGACCCCGGCGATTGCGGGCCCATGGCGCCGATCAACGAGAACCCGGCCGACGTGCGCGCAGCCCTTGCGGCGATCGGTGGCTGAGATGGAGGAGGCAGGCCGGTGGAGAATTTCCTGACAGACGTTCTCGGTAGGGTCGACGAGGCGGGCGCATCCTTTTCGGAACAAGCATATACGTTCATCGGTGCCCAGATCGCGCCGTTGCTGACGGCGCTGTTGGTGCTGTACGTCGCTTTTTACGGGGTCCAACTCATCACCGGCACCGCCTCGGTCGGCGCTGCCGAACTTGCGGGGCGCCTCGTAAGACTGGTCGCCGTTCTGGTGCTGATCGTCAACTGGCACAATTTCGACGTGCTGTTTTTCGGCTGGCTCGACAGGACGCCGGAGCAGGTCGGCCGGGCACTGCTTCAGGCGACGCTGTCCAAGATCGACGATCCGGTCGGTGCCCTCTCGGAGATTTGGAAGACGGCCAATATCGCCGCAACCGCCTTTGCCGCGCAGACCGGTTACGAAGACGGCCTGCCGAGCCTGGTCAGTTTCCTGTTCATCTTGGTCGCCGGCGCGTTCGTCGGCGTCGCCCTGGCGATCCTGTTTCTCGCCAAGGTCATGCTCTGGGTGCTCGTCGGCACCGCGCCCATTTTCATCGCGTGCATGCTGTTCGAGCAAACGCGCGGCTACGGCCGGGGCTGGGTGAACCAGGTGCTCGTCTACGTGCTTACGCCGATGTTCGTCTATGTGGTCACCGCGTTCCTCGTCATCGCCATGGAACCGAGCCTTAACGAGCTGGAAAGGCACATCGATCTGAAGGACCTGCAGTTGAGCGATTTCGCCGTTTTCGTGCTTCTGTGTATCGCCGGTGCGATCGTCTTGGCGCAGGTGCAACTCCATGCACACGGAATCGTGCGCGGCATTGAAACAGGCATTGCCCGCGGCCTGGGGCGCGCGACCGGCCGTTTCCCCGCCAGGTGGATGGCCGAAGCGGCGTGGGAGCGCCGTGGTCCCCGGCGCAATGTGTCGTCCGTGTACACCGGCAGCACCGAAAACATGCAAGCCATGCAGAACCGTATCAGCGCAAACAGCATGCCGCTTTAAGAACGAGGCAGGGTACGATGAGTGCAGGACCGGACGAACTTCGCACCTACTATCAGGACGGCGTCTGCTGGGAAGCGGAGATCATCAAGAAGGCGAAGCGTTCCCGCGCGCTTGCCTGGTTCGTCACCACGATTTTCGGCGCCGTCGCGCTCATCAGCCTGACGGTGCTGCTCATGCTCGTGCCGTTGAAGAGCTTCGAGCCGTACATCGTGGAGGTCGACACGAACACCGGGTACGTCGAGGTGAAGAGCGGCCTCACCCGGCCGCTGAACCTTACGGAGGAAAAGGCCGTCACGCAGGCCAACATCGTTCGCTACGTTCGCGCGCGCGAAGGGTACGACCCCTATCGCATCTCGGACAATTATCGCCTTGCCGCTCTTCTTTCGACGGCGCGCGCGGCAAAAGACCTCCAGAGCCTCTACAGTTCCGGCAACCCGAAGAATCCCAAGCGCATATATGGCGACAGCACGGAAGTGCTGGTCCGGATCAAGTCGGTCAACTTTCCCAACGACACCACCGCCATCGTGCGTTTCTCGACCGAGGAACGCACGAGCGTCGACTCCCTGACGCGCCACTACGCGTCGGTTGTGCGGTTTCGTTATACCGATACCCCGACGGCCAACAAATGGCGCTTCGAAAACCCCCTCGGCTTTCAGGTCTACCACTACCGCCGAGAACAAGAGACCGTTTCACCGGAGGCGGGCTGATGTCGAGATCGCATTTCGGCGGCGGTGTTTCCATCTTCGGCCGCGCACTGATCGGCGCCGCGATGGTTGCCCTGACGCTTCCTTCCGCGCAGGCGGGGCAAAGCCCGAAACCGGGCCGGCGCGACCCACGGATCACCACTGTTACCTACAAGCCCAACGATGTCGTTCAGGTAAACGCCGCCTACGGGATCTCCACCATGATCATTTTCGACGAGGATGAAAGTTTTGAGACCATCTCCCTGGGCGACACGGAGAGTTGGCAGGTCGTGCCGGCCAAGAAGGGCAATATTCTCTTCGTCAAGCCGGTTGCCAGGGATGTCCCGACCAATATGAACGTCGTGACGAGTAAGCGCGTCTACTACCTGGAACTGCGCGATCACCGGCCAGGTGGCAGGGATGTCTTCGGGATCCGTTTCATCTATCCGGAGAAGGATTTGAACTCTGCGCTCAGGGCCGAGGCGGAATACCGCGCCGCTTTCCCGAACATGTCGAAGATCGACAAGCAGAACGTCAATATCGACTATTCCTATTCGGGGACGGCGCCGCTCAAGCCGCAGATGGTCTTCGACGACGGGAAGAAGACCTTCTTCAAGTTCGGCGCGCGGATACCGGCGATCTTCGGGGTCGACGCGGATTATTCCGAAACGCTGCTCAACTTCCACAAGGAAGGGGACTATGTGGTGGTGGACGGCGTGGCTAAGCAATTCACGCTGCGCGACGGCGACGATTGGGTGTGCATCTTCAACCTCGCCGCGCCTGATTTCGGTGCGCCCGATCCCGCCATCCATGGGCCGGCGCATGACGGGACCGCCAAAAAGCGCAGGGGCAGCGGTAACCGATGAAACGCTCCCCCGAACTCGATGCCCTGTTGACGGCTGACGAATCCGACGTGCGGGATTCGAATGCCGGGCGCTACCAGGGCCTGCGCCTTGCGGTACTGCTCGCCGGCGCCGCCGTGATCATCTATTTTCTGTTCCTGGGGCAGGACGCGCCGACCGACATGGGACTGAGCGGGGACGAGGAGTTTCGCACCACCGAGTTGTACCCCTCTTCCTTCGAACGGAAGACGCCGGAACCGCCCGAGCCGGTGGAGTTGCCGGAGCTTCCCCCACCGCCCGAGGCGCCAGTGGAGCCGCAGATTCCACCACCGCCCGCGCCCGAAGAGGACTTTCCCGCCCGTTATCTGTCTGGCCTGGTCCTTATGGACGAGACGGCGGCCTCCGAAGGCGCGGGCGATGCGGCCTTCG
This sequence comes from Chelativorans sp. M5D2P16, assembly GCF_034427935.1. Taxonomy (NCBI): domain Bacteria; kingdom Pseudomonadati; phylum Pseudomonadota; class Alphaproteobacteria; order Hyphomicrobiales; family Phyllobacteriaceae; genus Chelativorans; species Chelativorans sp. M5D2P16. Next base: position 80,882 of record NZ_JAXQNM010000002.1, read on the forward strand.
GCGGCGTGGCCGGGCAGGACAGAAACAGCGTCTTCCTGGGTGCACTCTCGGCGATCGGAAACCGGACGGCCACTGCCCGGCGCCTGAAGCGGATCGATGCCCTCGTTCCCGAAGGAACCATGATCCCGGGCATTCTGGAGACCGCGATCAACTCCGATCTGCCGGGCCAGGTGCGTGCCGTGGTTTCGCGCGACGTCTATTCCTTCGACGGCCGACGGGTGCTGATTCCAACCGGATCGCGCCTGATCGGCGAATATCAGGCGGATGTCGAACGCGGCCAGACACGGGTCTTCGTCGTCTGGTCCCGGCTCCTGCGCGAGGACGGCGTGTCGGTTCGGCTGAACTCGATCGGAGCCGATGGAATGGGACGCGCCGGACTGACCGGACACGTGAACACGAAGTTCTTCAAGCGCGTTTCGACGGCCATGCTGCTTTCCGTGGTGGGAGCAGGCGCCGGCTATCTGATCGATCCCAGAGAGACGTCAACGGAGGTGTTCGACCCGAGGACCGGGCTAACGCGACGCAACGTCAGTCGAGAAAGTGGAAAGGAGGCTGCAGTCGAATCGATCGTGAGGGCGACATCCGAAATGACGAAGAACGAGTTCGGCGCAAATCTCGACATACCGCCCACGATCAGCATTCCCCAGGGGGAGCGCATCTTCGTCTATGTGCGTCAGGATCTCGATTTCGCGACGCTCTACGACGATCCGGTGACGGAGGCGCTGAAGGAGATCAAGCGTGAGCGCAATCTCGAATAGAGCCGCCAGCGTCGAGTACTTTCTCAGACGTGCTTTGGCACCGGTCCAGACATTTCTCAACGACCCGCGCGTCGTCGAAATTGCCGTGAACCGGCCGGGACAGGTGTATGTCGAGCGCTTCGGCGCCGGTTTCATGGAGCACCACGAAATTCCGGAACTGACCGCCGAGGAGATCCAGAACATCGGCGAACGGGTGGCGGCGGTCACGGACCAGTTCATCAGCCCGGCTCACCCGATCCTCAGTGCCGCACTGCCGACAGGCGAGCGCATTCAGGTGGTGCTGCCCCCGGCGGCGCCGCTGGGCGGGACGATTGCGATCCGCAAGCAGGTGGTCCAGGACTTCACCCTGGAGGAATATCGTGACAATGGCTCGCTCGACGGGGTTTCCGTCGCCGTCGGCGGTCTCAGCGACAGCGATCGGGCTCTGATCGATCTGCTCAGGCGCGAGGATATCTACGGCTTCATCGGCACGGCGATCCGCAACCGGGTCTCCATTCTCATCAGCGGCGGCACCTCGTCGGGCAAGACCACCTTTCTCAACGCCTGTCTCAAGAGCATCGACCCGCGGGAGCGGATTGTCACACTCGAGGATACGCGGGAGCTTTTCCCGCCGCAGCCCAACACGGTTCACCTCCTGGCTTCCAAGTCCGATCAGGGCACGGCACATGTGACGATCCAGCATCTGCTCGAAGCCTCGCTCAGGATGCGGCCCGATCGTCTCTTCGTCGGCGAGATCCGTGGAGCGGAGGCATTTTCGTTCCTGCGGGCGATCAACACCGGCCATCCCGGGTCCATGTCGACGGTCCACGCCGATACGCCGATGGGGGCCTACGAGCAGATCGTCATGATGATGCATCAGGCGGGAATGGGCGCGGGATATGCCAAGCACGACCTCATGTCGTATATCCAGGAGGTCATTCCCGTTGTCATTCAGTTGCGCCGTGACGGCGGCAAGCGCGGCGTCTCGGAAATCTATTTCGCGCGCCAGACGGAGTAGCCGTGCGCCCGGCAGAGGCCGGTTAGCTGCCTTACGCTCCCCCGGTGGCAGGGGTTCCGGCGCTTAAAGTTTATGTTAGTTTCTGGCGTCATATAGCTGTTTCTCAGTACCGGTGGGGCGTGCGCACCGTCGCTGCGTTCTCGGGCGGTGCCGTGCGGCGCTCTCCGAAAACAGCCCTGTGAGCAGTGAAGGGGAAACAGGTGTCGAGGATCAGCTTGAAAAAACGTGCGGCTGTACCCGACATGGACGCCTACAAGAAGCAGATGGGGCTCGTGGAGACGGCGGATCCCGATATCGCCAAGCCCGTATATCGCCGTCCCTCGTTCGACGGTGTTCGCACGCTCGGTGAAATGGAACAGCGGATCGCCGCCCACTTGCGCCGCAAGCGCAAGGAGAAGGCGCTTTCGCGCGAGGAGCTCGCCGAACTGCTCGGGCTTTCGGCACAGGTTTACGGACGCTATGAGCGGGCGTTCTCCAAGATGCACGTCACGCGCATGATCCATCTTTGCGAGGTGCTCGGCCTCATGCCCATGGAGATGCTGTTCGACGCCGCACCGCACATCTGGGGCCGGACGCCCGAGGAGGCGGAGGACCGGCTGGCGCTGGCGAAGCTCGTGGTGGGATTGCCACACGCCGTGACAAAGGATCTGCTGCGCATCGTCGAGCACCTTTCCCAGGACGAAGAACAGCAACCGGCAGAGCAGATGAGGCAAGCGCCGCGCCGTATGGCCGGCCGGGGGTGAGCGCCTCGGAAGGGTGAATGCGGGCCGTTTGCAAGGGGGCGGGCATCATGGGACATGGCAGGCTTGCGAGCCGAATGACAGGCGGGGCGTTCTTTGCGCCGGAGGGGCCTTCAGCTCCGGAGACGGCCAGGTCTCTGCTGCGCGCTGCCGCGGTGCGGATGAGACATGCCGTCATTCGGGCCGGCCTGGAAGCCACGGCGCTTTCCCGTGCGGCCCGACTTGTCCCGACCGTCGGCGGGCGTGGACTGATTTTCACCCTTCACCACGTGCGGCCGCACGAGAAAGCGCCCTTTTCGCCCAATGCCGCTTTGTCGGTCACGCCCGAGTTCCTGGAAAAGGCCGTGGTTGCGGCGCTCGACGGCGGGCTCGTTCCGGTCCACCTGCATGCGCTGCCGGCGCTGTTGGCCGAGCCGGACGGGCGCAAGTTCGTCGCCTTCACCCTGGACGACGGCTATCGCAACAACGCGCAGTTCGCCGCGCCCGTTTTTCGCCGGTACGGGATTCCCTACACGATCTTCATCACCGCCGGGTTTGTGGAGCGCAAGCGTACCCTTTGGTGGGAAACGGCGGCGGAGCTGGCCGGGCGCGGGACTGGCTTCGTCTTTGACTTCGGCCGCGGCCCGGAAGAGGTGCCGGCGCGCACGCTGGCGCAGAAGAACGCCGCCTTTGCGCGCTTGGCGGCTTATGTTCACGCGATCCAGGAGGACGAGGCCGTGGCACGGATCGACACGGCGGCCGCCGAGGCCGGCATCGATGCCGGGTCGATCGTTCGCGAACTCGTCATGGATGCGGATGAATTGAAGGCGCTTGCCGAGGATCCCCTGGTTCATTTCGGTGCCCATACCGTCACCCATGTCAACCTGCGTCGGGTGCCGGCGAAACGGCTGAATGAAGAAATCACCGAATCCGCGCGCGCGGTCGAGCGTTATGTCGGCAGCAGCCCGCGCTCCTTCGCCTATCCATACGGAGGGCGATCGGCAGCAGGTCCGCGTGAGATGGCGGCGGTCGCCGAGGCGGGTTTTTCGGCTGCAGTCACCACGCAGCCGGGCCGTCTGGAGGCGGCATGCCTGGAGCAGCCGACCGGGCTTCCCCGGGTTTCCCTGAACGGGCTTTTCCAGAAGAAGCGCTATGTCGCGGCGCTGATGACGGGGCTGCCGTTCCGGTTCACCTGACCAGGTCACGGCCTTGCGTAGCCTCTCTCGCGCGTGCACAGCGACTTCGCATTTGCGCCAGAATGTGTCATATGCCGCCCACCGCCTGGCATAAGGAGGACCACATGAGCGCATCGAGCAAGGCAGCCGCCATTACCGCGCCCGGGATCGCCCGGCACAAGGGCAAGCCGTCGCTGGTCTGTCTGACGGCTTATACCACCCCGGTCGCGGAACTCGTGGATGCCCACTGCGACATTGTTCTGGTCGGCGACAGCGTCGGCATGGTCATGCACGGGCTTTCCTCCACCCTTGGCGTCACCCTCGACATGATGATCATGCACGGCAAGGCCGTGCGCCGTGGGGTGAAGCGCGCGCTGATGGTCGTCGACATGCCATTCGGCACGTATGAGGAAAGCCCGGAACAGGCCTTTCGCAACGCCACCCGGCTGATGGCGGAGACCGGCTGCGCCGCCGTCAAGCTGGAGGGCGGCGAAGAGATGGCAGAGACGATTCGCTTCCTTTGTGCCCGCGGCATTCCGGTCATGGGCCACATCGGGCTGACGCCGCAGGCAGTGAACAGCCTCGGCGGCTACCGCGTGCAGGGCAGGGGCGAAGGCGCAGAGATCGTCAGGCGTGACGCAGCCGCCGTAGCGGAAGCCGGCGCCTTCTCCATTGTGCTCGAGAAAGTGCCGGATGGGCTCGGACGGCTGATCACCGAAGAGATTCCCGTTCCCACCATCGGCATCGGCGCGTCGGCCGCCTGCGACGGGCAGGTGCTCGTGACGGACGATATGCTGGGAATGTTTACGGCTTTCCGTCCGAAATTCGTCAAGCGCTATGCGGAACTCGGCCAGGCGGCGGATGCGGCTATCGCCGCATTCGCGCGGGAGGTGCGCGAGGGGCGTTTCCCGGCCGCCGAGCATGTTTTCGCAGACGAGATTCCGACAGCTCCACGGGGAGCAGCGGTATGAGCGTACCGATCGTTCGCACCGTCCCGGATCTGCGCGCCCGGGTGCGGGCGTGGCGGGAGGAGGGCGCGCGAATCGCCGTGGTGCCCACCATGGGAGCGCTCCACGAGGGGCATCTGAGCCTCGTGCGTGCGGCGCTGCGCCGGGCCGACCGCGTGATCGTCACGCTGTTCGTCAATCCCAAGCAATTCAACAGCGCCTCAGACCTTGCCGCCTATCCGCGCACGGAAGAAGAGGATGCGGCCAAGCTCGCTCCGCTCGGGGTGGATATCCTTTACGCTCCCGGCGCGGAGGAAATGTATCCGGAGGGCTTCGCCACGACCGTGTCGGTGGGCGATGTCAGCGAGGGCCTGTGCGGGGCCTTTCGTCCCGGCCATTTCGACGGCGTTGCGACAGTGGTCACGAAACTCCTGCTGCAGGCCGGAGCCGACCTCGCCTTTTTCGGCGAGAAGGATTTCCAGCAGCTGCAGGTGGTGCGCAGGCTGGTCCGCGATCTCGATATTCCCGTCGAAATCGTTGCCTGCCCGACGGTGCGGGAAGAGGACGGACTGGCGATATCCTCGCGCAATGTTCGCCTGTCGGAAACGGAGCGGCAGATCGCGCCGAAGCTGGCGGAGATTTTGCGCCTGGCGGCCGGGCGGATTGGCGCGGGCGCCCCGGTGGACCGGACCCTGGCGGACGCCCGGAGCGCGATCCTGGCAGCGGGATACGCGCGCCTCGAATATCTCGAATTGCGTTCGGAGGAGGACCTCGCCCCCCTTTCCACGCTGGACCGTCCCGCCCGGCTGCTCGCCGCCGCCTGGCTGGGCGAAATCCGGCTCATCGACAACATCCAGGTGATGCCGTTGCCGCAGAACGGCCTCGCCGGCGCTTCGGACCGGCAGCTGGAGGAAGGGTGATCCGGAGCCTGCCGCGTACGGGAGGCCGGCGGTGGGCCGATTTTCATTGGATGCGGCGGAGGGGCACGTGCAAACGGCCCGGCCGGCTGTTATGAAGCCGGCGGAGCTTCGTTCCCGCCAGCCTGTGTTTCAATGTCCCAGCCCCTGCATATCCTGAAGACAGTCTACGGCTACGAGGCCTTCCGCGGGCGCCAGGAAGAAGTCATCAGCCATGTGCTTGCGGGCCGCAACGCGTTCGTGCTGATGCCCACGGGGGGCGGCAAGTCACTTTGCTATCAGATCCCCGGGCTCTGCCGCCCGGGCCTGGGGATTGTCGTTTCTCCGCTGATTGCGCTGATGGCCGACCAGGTGGCGGCACTGCGTCAGGCGGGCGTGCGTGCGGCCGTCATGAATTCCACTCAGGCGTTTCAGGAAAGAGCGGATGTCTGGCGGGCGATCGGGGACGGTACCCTCGATCTCCTGTATGTGGCGCCGGAAACGCTGCTGAAGCCCGAAACGCTGGAGCGGCTGAGCCAAATCCGGCTTTCCCTGATCGCCATCGATGAGGCGCACTGTCTCTCGCAATGGGGCCATGACTTCCGGCCGGAATACCGCCGGCTCGATTGTCTGGTCTCGCATTTTCCCGACACGCCGCGGATCGCGCTTACGGCCACCGCCGATGCGCCCACGCGTGGTGAGATTCTGGAACACCTGCGGATTTCGGCCGAAGACAGCTTCGTAGCAGGCTTCGACCGTCCCAATATCCGCTATGCCATCGCCGAGAAGGACAGCCCGAGAAAGCAGATGCTGTCGCTTCTCGAGCGCTTCAAGGGCGAGAGCGGTATCATTTACTGCCTCCGCAAACGCACGACGGAGGAGATCGCCGCCTTTCTCAACGAGCGCGGCTTTACCGCACTTGCCTACCATGCCGGCCTCGACAAGGCCGTGCGTGAGGCCAACCAGACGCGCTTCCAGCGCGAGGAGGGGCTGATCATCGTCGCCACCACCGCGTTCGGCATGGGGATCGACAAGCCCGACGTGCGCTTCGTGCTCCATCTCGACCTGCCGGGCAGCATCGAGGCCTATTATCAGGAGACGGGGCGGGCAGGGCGCGACGGATTGCCGGCGGAGGCGCTGCTGCTTTACGGGTATGACGATATCGCGCTGCGACGCCGGTTCATCGACGAATCGGAAGCCTCGGAGCCGCGCAAACGCATGGAGCGGCAGAAGCTCGATGCTCTTCTGGGCCTGACCGAGACGGGCCGGTGCCGGCGCGAGATGTTGCTCGACTATTTCGGCGATGCCCACGCCCGGTGCGGCAACTGCGACAATTGCGAGGCGCCGCCCGCGCTCTTCGACGCCACGGTCTCCGCCTTGAAGGCGCTGTCGTGCATCTACCGGACCGGCGAGCGCTTCGGACAGGCGTACATCGTCTCGGTCCTTCTGGGGGCCGAAGACGAGCGCATCGCCCGTTTCGGCCATGACCGGATCTCCACCTACGGCATCGGCAGCGAGCATGATGCGCGGCAATGGCGGTCCATTCTGCGCCAGCTTGTCGCGCACGGGCTGGTGTCGGTCGACCTGGCAGGCCATGGCGGACTCTCGATATCGCAAAAAGGCCGGGATTTCCTGCGGGAAAAGCCGCAACTGATGCTGCGCGGGCCGAAGCAGAGGCAACGCAAGGACAGAAATGCTGCCGCACGCGCGGCCTCCGGCGCGGTCCCGGCCGAGGCGCAGGGACTTTTCGAGGCGCTGCGCGAAAAGCGCCTGGAGCTTGCTCGCGCCCAGGGCGTGCCGCCCTACGTCATCTTCCATGACAAAACCCTTGCGCAGATTGCTGCCGAACGTCCGGCAGACCGGCAGGCGCTTTCCGCCATTTCCGGCATCGGCGCGGCAAAGCTGGAGCGTTATGGCGACGTTTTCCTCAACGTCGTCGCACACCATGAGGGTGCCCGTTCCTAAGTCGGTAGTGCGTGCGTAATCGCGCACGGCACCACTTTGCCTTTGTCTTTGTCGCATGGCTGCGGCGCAAGTGATTCCCCCGCCTAAAAGAATGCTCCAAAGCCTGTTTGGACTTCGGACAAGACCGGGTCGGAGCAGGGAAGGCGGGCTCTTTGCGTCTAGCGGAATGCGCGGGCTGCTACCGGTGCTGGATCGTGCCGGTTCTTCACTCGTTTTTCGAAAGTTCGATATCCCCGGCTCACGAACCTAATGTGGCTCGACAACCGGTGCGTGTTCGTTTATTCCTTTCGTATATGATCTGTGGTTATAAACTATAATGTTTTCAAAGCGGTGATTTGACTATTTAAATATAGCTTTCCGTTATGTTGCAATACAGATTGCACGTAAACGCAGCTTCCGACCGGCCTCAGGGCAGTGACGGAGCGCGGGTTGGTTTGTCCTGAGTGTTTTCCGGGGCGACCAGTCGGAGGGCCGGCGTACTGCCAAAAGCAGTACGGCCTGTGGGCAGACGCCACTGTCGGTTTGAGATGTTCAGGAGCGGATTTTGGTTTTTAGGAATTTCTGCGAAGCGTTAGCGGCTACCATGGTCACAGCCCTTCTCGTTCAAGGGTGTGTGGGCGCGGTTGCGGACGGGACCGGCGACGTTGCGGCCGGGAAAACAGCGGAGCAGGCGCGAGCGCCGGAAGAGGAGCGCGCGCCGACGCCGCAGCGGCGGGTCCAGTCTGCGGTCGTTCCGACGGATTCGAAGCACGAGGGCGCCAGAAGCCTGCGAAGCTCCGTCGCCGCCGCACTCGGTCACAGTGCGGACGGGCGCAAAGCGCAGGCAAATCTTGCTGCTGCGGCAACGGACACCAAGATTGCCTACGCGGGGTACCAACCGACCATCCGGAGTGGGGTCGGCGTCGGGACGGACGACACCTATGATTTCAGTGTGACGGTTTCCCAGCCGCTTTTCGACTGGGGGCACACCCAACAAGAGGTCGGCAAGGCGAAGGCGCTGCAATCGGCGGCCTCTTCGCGGCTTTCCGCGACCTGGGAAGCGGATGCGCTGAACGCCGCAAAGGCACATATTGACCTGAAGCAAACGGAGGAACTGGTCGCGCTAGCCGAGAAGAACGTGACGGTTCACAAGCGTTTCACCGCCTTGGCGAAGGATCGCACGGAAGGCGGTGTCGGTGACGCTACCGAGATTGAACTTGCCGGCGTTCACGAGGCGACAGCCGAATCGACGCTGGAGCAGGTGCGTGGTGCGCTGCTTGACGCGCGCAGTACCTATATCTCGAGGACAGGCGTTCAACCGGACAATCTGGCGCCTGTCCCGGAACTCGCCCTGTCGCTGCCGCAGGGCAGTGACTTCGAGGCGGCGACCGACGAAGCGCCGACCGTCAAGAGCGCCCGCGCGGAGGGGCAGGCGGCCCGTCACGCCGTGAAATCGGAACGGAAGGGCCTGTTGCCGACGCTGAGTGCCGAGGCTTTCGCCCGTCGTGACGAGAACGACAACGAGACCGAAACGGGCATCGGTTTGCGGCTGAGGGGGCCGACACTCGTCGGACTCAGCAGCTTCAGCAAGGTGGAAGCTGCACGGTTGCGCGCCGAGAGTGCCACATGGGCCGCCGAATCGGCGCGGCGCGAGGTGAGGCTGCAGGTTCATGAACTCTTCGACCGCGAGCCGATTCTCCGCAAGCGGATCGGCATCCTCTCGCAGCAGCTGAAAAAGGCGCGCGCCCTGCGCGATCTTTACGAGGACCAGTTCAAAATCGGCCAGCGCAAGCTCGCCGATCTGGTCAATGTGCAGGCGGACGTCTTCCGCTTTGAGCGGGATCTGGTGGAAGCGCACGCCAAAATCCGCGAACTCCAATACTCGGCGGCGGCTTCCCTCGGAACACTGGTGGAGACGCTCGGCCTGAAATCGGGCGGAGGCATGGAATGACGACAAAAGGAACCGGGAGCAACGAAAAGAAGCCGGTGCCGAGGCAGGCTTCGCACGGCCCGCGCGACGATCTGCTTGAAGGGCTTCTCCTTCTGTGCCGGCTTCATCACCGGCCGACCACGGCAAGTGAGTTGACGGCCGGCCTGCCGCTCGCGGACGGACGGATGACGGTGCCGCTGCTGCGCCGCGCGGCTGCCCGTGCCGACGTCGATGTGCGGGTGCGGGAGGTCACGGATCTCGGCGCTGTTCGCGCCGCGCTCCTGCCGGTTCTCCTGCTCCAGCGTGACGGTTCCGTGTGCGTTCTCTCCAAGATCGGGGAAGAAGAATGCACCATCCTCTTGCCGGAGGTGGAGACGCGCGAGCAGGTGGTGCCGCGTGCCGCGCTTCAAGCAAACCACGCGGGCCTCATCGTCTATGCCGCCCCGCTGGCGCGCGAGGACGACCGGGCCGACGATTTCGCGCCGACGTCGCGGGGGCACTGGTTCTGGAGCGAGTTCTCCCGCTACAAGTGGAACATCGGGGAAATCGCCTTGGCGGCGGCCGTCGCCAACCTGCTCGCCATCACCACCTCGCTTTTTTCCATGCAGGTCTATGACCGCGTGGTGCCGAATCTCGCCTTCGCCACCTTATGGGTGCTCGCGAGCGGCGTGGGGCTCGCCATCCTGATCGAAGCATCGATGCGCATCGTGCGTGGTCATTTGATGGACATCGTCGGCCGCCGCCTCGACCTGGCTCTCTCGTCGCGGATCTTCGAACGCGCGCTCGGGATCCGGCTCGAGGCGCGGCCGAAATCGACCGGTTCCTTCACCAATCAGGTTCGCGAATTCGATGCGGTGCGGGAATTCTTCACCTCCACCACCATCGGCGCGGTGAGCGACCTTCCCTTTGTCGCCTTCTTCATCATCGTGATCGCGCTGATCGGCGGGCCGGTGGCCTGGGTGCTGGTGGCCGCTGTTCCCTGCATCGTCCTGCCCGGCATCCTGGCGCAGTGGCCGCTGTCGCGCATGTCTAGCATGCACCTGAAGGAAAGCTCGATCCGCAACGGGCTTCTGATCGAAGCGATGTCGGGCGTGGAGACGGTCAAATCCCTGCAAGCGGAGGGCCGTTTCCAGAGACTGTGGGAGGAATATGCGGTGCTGCTTGCCGGTAACGGCATGCGCATGAGGGTGCTTTCTGCGGTGCTCACCTATTCGGCGACCGCCGTCCAGCAGGCATCCTATGTCATGGTCATGATCGTCGGCGTCTACCAGATCGCCGCCGGCAACATGACCACGGGTGCGCTGCTGGCCTGCGCCATTCTATCCTCGCGCACCATCGCACCGCTGACTCAGCTCGCCAATATCTTTTCACGCTGGCAGCACATGCGGGCGGCGCTCGGCGGCATGGAGGCGATCATGCAGGCGCCCGTCGACCGGCCGGCGGAGCGCAAATTCGTTCACCGCCCCCGCCTTAAGGGAGCCTATCAGCTGGAGGATGTCGCTTTCCAATACGACCGGGAAAGCGAACCCGCGTTGAACATACCCGCCCTGAGCCTGACCCCGGGAGCGAAGGTGGCGCTGCTCGGCGCGAACGGTTCCGGCAAGTCCACGCTGCTCAAGCTTCTGTCGGGCCTCTATCATCCCCTGAAGGGGCAACTCTCGCTCGACGGCACCGATATCCGGCAGATCGATCCTGCCGACATCCGCAGGGCGGTGGCCTATCTGCCGCAGGACGTGCGGCTTTTCCACGGCACGCTGCGCGAGAACCTCAATCTGGGCCTCACCCTGCGCGAGGATGAGGAACTGCTGGAAGCGCTTGCCTTCGTCGGTGCCGAGGAGCTCGTCCGCGGGCACCCACTCGGTCTCGACCGGCAGATCGGCGAGGGTGGGGCGGGCGTTTCCGGCGGCCAGCGCCAGTCAATCGGGTTGGCGAGGATCTGGCTGCGCGATCCGCGCGTCGTGCTCCTCGACGAGCCGACGGCGGCCATGGATCAGGCTTTGGAAGCGCGCGTGATCGGAAACATGGACGATTGGCTTTCCGGGCGCACCCTGGTGTTGGCGACGCATCGCCAGGCAGTCCTAACGCTGGTCGATCACGCGATGATCCTCAGAAACGGGCGGATTGTGGCGAATGAACCGGTCGAAAACGTCCTGGGGAATGTTTCCGCCAAGCGCCGGCCCGCCAAGGTGGTTGTAGCGGGGAGCGCCGGCAATGACTGACAGTCTCGACAATGCCGCCGGCGAGAGCCACGTTGCCGGACGTCTGCTTGACAATCCGCTGGCAAAAGCCGTCACGCAACGCTCTGTGCTGTGGCTGACGGTTCTGGCCGTCCTCATCTTCTTCCTGTGGGCGGCCAACGCGCCGCTCGACGAAGTGACTCGCGGCATGGGAAAGGTCGCGCCGCTCAGCCGTGGACAGGTGATCCAGAGCCTGGAAGGCGGGATCGTTGCCGACATCCTCGTGCGGGAGGGTGAGGAGGTATCCGCAGGGCAGGTCCTGGCGGTGCTCAACGACGCGCAGATCCGGGCGGCCTATCGGGATCTGAACGGACAGGTGATCCAACTGCGCGCCTCGCTCAGCCGCCTTCACGCCGAGCAGGACGGCGCCGACGAGGTGCAGTTCGATGCCGAAACCGCGAAACACCCCGAGGTGGTGGAGGTGGAGCGGGAACTCTTCGTGGCGCGGCAGCGGAACTTCATCGAAGCGATCGCCACGCTGGAGGAGCGTCAGAAGATGGCGCAGCGTGAGCTGGATCTCGTCGGCCCGATGGTCGAGCGCGGCGCGGCGAGCGTCGTCGATGAAATCCAGCTGCAGCGCGTGATCGCGGATCTGAGGGGCGAGCTTGCAAAAACGCGCAACGGCTATTTTCAGGAGATCAACACCGAGATCACCGAAAGGAGCGCCAAGCTGCACAGTCTGGAACAGCAGCTTGCGCAGAAGCGTGATGCGCTGAAACGCACCGAGATGCGCTCGCCGGTGCGGGGGATCGTCAAGAATCTCAGGATGACCACCCGCGGCGGCGTGATCGCGCCGGGCGAGACGATCATGGAAATCGTGCCGCTTGACGATCAGCTCTACGTGGAAGCGCAGATCCGGCCACGGGACGTGGCGTTCCTCCGTCCGGGGCTGCCGGCCACGGTCAAGATCACCGCTTACGATTTTTCGATCTACGGCGCGCTTTCGGGAGAACTCGTCTTCATCAGCGCGGACACGATACGCGATGAAACCCGCACCGACAGCGAACCCTACTACCGCGTGCGGGTGCTGACCGACAGCGCATATCTCGAAGGACCGGACGGCCCGCTTCCGATCAAGCCCGGCATGGTCGCCGAAGTCGACATCCAGACGGGCAGCAAGACGGTTCTGGACTACCTTCTGAAGCCAATCCTCAAGGGGCAGCAGGCGCTGAGCGAGCGATAAGGCGGTGGCGGGAGAGCCCGGTAGCGGTTTTCGTTCGACATCGCGCGCGGTCGGATGGTCGGATCATGCCACCGTTTTCACGCAACGGCGGGCATGATCTCTTTCAAGCCGCTCCGTCGCCGCCTTTGCGGCGCGGCAGGGTAAGCTCGGCGACAAAGTCGAAACGATCGCCGCGATAATGGGAGCGTGTGAATTCCACCGTGCGGCCGTCGGCGAGGCGCGAAGTCCGCTCGATGTAGAGCGCGGGCGCGCCCGCCTCGGCCTCCAGGAGGGCGGCTTCGCGTTCCGGCAGCGCGCAGGCATGCATACGCTGCAACGCCTTTTCGGGGTAGGCACCGGCCCTGGACAGTTCCTCATAGAGGGAATCACCCATGCTCTCCAACGGCGGCAGCAGATCGGCCGGAACGGTTGCCAGTTCGACGGCCAGCGGAAACCCGTCCGCCAGCCGGATGCGGTAGAGGCGCGCGATCCGGTCTTGCGGCGACAGGCCCAGCACCATGGCCTCATGGGCCGTGGGACGTGCGTATTCGCAGGTGAGCCAGCGCACCGAAGGCTTGCGCCCGTAGGAGATCATGTCCTCGCTGAAGCCGGTGACGCTCGCCAGCGGCTGCTCGATCCGTTCGACGGGCGGGCGAACATAGGTGCCCGAGCCGCGGCGCTGGTCCACCAGCCCTTCATGGGCGAGCAGGTCAATGCCCTTGCGGATCGTCACGCGTGAAAGAGAGGTGGCGTCGGCGATGGTGCGCTCCGAGGGCAAGGCCTCGCCCGGGCGCAGCCTGCCTTCCTCGATGAACTTGCGCAGAAGCGTGGCCATCTGCATGTAGAGCGGCGTCGGATTGTCCGCCTTCTCGGCGAACCGCTCCCGGGCGAGCAACTCCTGCAAGCTTTCCTTCCGCTCCATGCCGGTTCCCGATCGTTTGCCGCGGCGCAGGCCGACATGTCGTCCACGGTCCTGTTCCTCGCCCGGTTCGCCTGTGCGCACCGCGCTGCCTATATACGCCAGTTATCTACCAGTTCGCAGGCGGGGGCAAGCGGGGCCGTGCGCCCGCGTGGTATCTCCCCACTGCCATTTTTGAAAAGATGCTGTAAAATTTCCATGGTTTTCTCGATTGCGCCGGAGCCCATCAACGGCGGTGGGAGCCATTTCGGGGATTTGCCGCCCGGCCCGGTGGAAAACGGCCGAAAAGCTGCTATAGCACTTTGGTATCATATTGGTTCTATCGCGGCAGAACGAAACCGGGATAACCGCCATGCAGACGGAAAGCGCTAATCCTGAATACGGTGACCTGGAGCGGGCCGGCGAGGCGCGGATGCTTCGGGTGCTGCTGGAAGGCCAGCAGACGGCGTACGCCGCCGTTGCGCGGGCGCTGCCCGATTTGGAAAAGGTGCTTGCGGCGATGATCGCCCGGCTGCGCGGATCGCAAGGGCGCATCTTCTATGTGGGCGCCGGCACGTCCGGACGGCTCGCCGTCCTTGACGGGCTTGAACTGAACACCACCTTCGGCTGGCCGCCGGAGCGGCTGGTGCTGCTGCTGGCCGGCGGAGATTCGCTCACCCTTTCCAATGAAAATGCCGAGGATGACGCCGATTCGGCCCGGCTGGCGATCGAACGGGCCGCGTGCGGGCCCGACGACGTGGTGCTGGCGCTGGCCGCAAGCGGCACGACGCCGTATACCCTGTCTGCCGCCCGGACGGCACGCGCCCGGCATGCCCTTGTCATCGCTTTCGCCAACAATGCGGACACACCGTTGTTATCGGCCGCCACGCATGGCGTGCTGCTCGAGACCGGCCCGGAGGTGCTGGCCGGCTCGACGCGCCTTGCCGCTGGCACCAGCCAGAAGATCGTCCTCAACATGCTCTCCACTGCGCTCATGATGCGGCTCGGCAAGGTCTTTCGGGGGCAGATGGTCGACATGCAGGCCTCCAACGCCAAGCTGCGCCGGCGCGCCGTCGCCATGCTGACCGACATCACGGGGGTGGGGGAGGCCGAGGCCGTAAGCGCGCTCGAAAAGACGGGTTACCGCGTGAAACCCGCCATCCTCGTCGTCGGTGGCATGGAGGCGGAGGCGGCAGACGCCGCGCTCGCGCGTCACGGCTGCGATCTTCATGCGGTTCTAAACAACCGGAACACGGAGCCGGGCGATGGGTAAGCACCCCTCATTGATGTTCAAGGAGACCGGCGAGGCGGCGGATGCGGTTGCGCGCCTACTTGCGCGGGAGAAACCGGTTTTCGCCGAGATCGGGCGGCTCATCGGACAGCGCCGCCCATCCGTCGTTACGGTCGCCGCGCGCGGCTCCTCGGATCATGCGGTGAGCTTCTTCAAATATCTGTTCGAGATTACGGCCGGGATTCCCGTCGCATCCATCGGGCCCTCCGTCGTTTCCGTCTACCGTGCCACGCTGAACGTGCCGAACGGCCTGCACGTCACCGTATCCCAATCGGGCGCAAGTCCCGACATCATCGCCGTGCAGGAGGAGGCGAAGCGGGGCGGCGCGACGACGCTGGCGGTCGTCAACGTCGAAGACAGCCCGCTGGCGCACGCGGCGGACGTCGTGCTGCCGATCCATGCCGGCGAGGAGAAAAGCGTGGCGGCCACGAAATCCTTCATCGCTTCGGCCGCCGCGCTCGCCGCGCTGACGCAGGCCGCGACGGGCGAGGCGGCGCTGACCGGCGGCCTGACGCAGTTGCCCGAGATGCTTCGGCGTGTCTGCGAAGCCGATTGTGCTGATGCCCTTCCGATGCTTTCCGACGCGCAGTCGCTCTATACGGCCGGACGCGGCCCGGGCTTCGCAATCGCGCTGGAGGCGGCCTTGAAGGCGAAGGAGACGGCGAAGCTTCATGCGGAGGCGTTTTCGCTGGCGGAACTGATGCACGGGCCCATGCAGCTCGTCGAGCGGGGATTTCCCATCCTTGCCTTCCTGCAGGAGGATGAGGCGCTTTCGGCGAGCACGGCCGCGCTGGACAAACTCAAGGCCCTGGGCGCGGGGGTGGTGTGCTTTTCTTCACGAGCGGGGGGTGACACGGTTACGGTTCCCTCGACCGGTTACGCAAAGCTCGATCCGCTGGTCGCGATCGCCGCCTATTACCGGTTGATCGAGCGCCTGGCGCGCGAGCGGGGGCTCGACCCGGATACGCCTGAAAGGCTCCGCAAAGTCACGGAGACCATGTGATGGATGTGGCTATCCTCACCGGCGCGCGGCTGTTCGACGGGGAGCGCTTTCGCGATGGCCAGGCGCTCGTCCTCGAAGACGGGCGGGTGAAGGCGCTCGTGCCGGTGGCGGAGGTGGGAAGCAGCGAGACCATCGTCCGGCTGGACGGCGGAATCCTCGCCCCCGGCTTCATAGACGTCCAGGTCAATGGCGGCGGCGGGCGCATGCTCAACAACGATCCCTCGGCCAAGACCATGGCCGAGATCGCCGCAGCCCATCGCCGCTACGGCACGACGGCGCTGCTGCCGACGCTGATCACCGACACGCGCGACGTGACCGAGGTCGCCATTGCGGGGGCCATCGAGGCCTGCCGGTCGGACGGCGGCGTTGCCGGCCTCCATCTCGAAGGGCCGCATCTTGCCCCCTCGCGCCGCGGGGCGCATCTGGCGGCCTTGATGCGGCCGATGGCGGAGGCGGACGTGGAGCGGCTGTGCCGTGCGGCGGAACTGCTCCCCCGTCTGCATGTCACGCTTGCCTGCGAGCAGGTGACGGTCGCCCAGGTCGAGCGGCTGGCCAGGGCGGGTGTCGTGGTGAGCCTTGGCCATACCGATTGCGCCTGTGACGACGCAAAGCGGTTCTTCGAAGCCGGTGCACGGGGTGTGACGCATCTTTTCAACGCCATGAGCGGGCTTTCCCACCGTGCGCCGGGGCTGGTGGGCGCGGCCCTCGATACGGGAGCGGCCTGGTGCGGCATCATCGCCGACGGCCACCATGTCGATCCGGTGGCGCTGGGCATTGCGCTGCGCGCCAAGCGCGGGGCGGGCCGGCTCTATCACGTCACCGACGCCATGGCGCTGGTGGGCAGCGCCGCCGACAGCTTCACACTGAACGGGCGCACGGTGCGGCGCGAGCCTGGTGCGGTGTGCTCCCGGCTCGTGCTGGAGGACGGGACCCTGGCCGGCTCGGATCTCGACATGGCGTCGGCGGTCCGGTTCGGCGTCGAGGTGCTGGGATTGGCGATCGATGAATCGCTCAGGATGGCCAGCGCCTATCCGGCGCTCTATCTCGGCATCGAGCACGAGCGCGGGTTCCTGAAGCCCGGCTGCCGCGCCGACTGCGTGCATCTCAGCGACACGCTCGCGGTGGAACGGGTGTGGCTCGGCGGCAAGCCGCAATAGCGCCCACTGGTATCTATTTCCTGTTGCGGAAGAGCTGGTTCCAGAAATCGAAATAGACAAGGGCGAGCACGACCGCCGTCACGACGATCAGCGCCGGACGTGGCACAGAGACGACGAAGATGCCGAGATAGAGCGTCAGCGCAGCCAACGCGACCAGGGCAATAATGCGGTCAAGCATGAGCGGCTCTCCATTCCCGCCTGTTCATCGTCCGTAGAAGAGCTCCGGTAGCCAATAGATCACCGCCGGCACGTTGTAGAGGATGACCATCGCCAGGACCACCATCAAGAGATAGGGCAGGGAGCCCGCGAATATCTGTGTCAGCCGCACATGGGGTGGGGCGATCCCCTTCAGATAGTAGGCCGACATGGCCATGGGCGGCGTCAGGAAGGATGTTTGCAGGTTGAGCGCGATCAGGATGCCGAAGAACAGCGGGTCGATGTCGAAGAGCGGCAGCAGCGGCAGGAAGATCGGCACGAAGATGATGATGATTTCCGACCACTCCAGTGGCCAGCCAAGCAGGAAGATGATGATCTGCGCCAGGATCAGGAACTGCAGCGGCGTCAGGCTGAGGCCCTCGACGAACTCGCGGATGAGCTGCTCGCCGCCGAGATAGGAAAAGACCGAGGCGAACACCCACGAACCGACGAAAAGCCAGCATACCATCGCCGTGGTGCGCACGGTCAGGTAGACCGATTCCTGCAGGCGCCGCCAGGTGAGCGCGCGATAGGCGACGGCCAGCGTCAACCCGCCCAGCGCGCCGATGGCGGCCGCTTCCGAGGGGGTGGCGAAGCCGAAGAGGATGGCACCCAGCACGGCGACGATGAGGAAGGCGAGCGGGAAGAAGGAGGTCAGCAGCATCCAGGCGATCTGCAGCAGGCCGATATCTCCGCCCATCTTTTCCGCCTTGGGCGCGATACTGGGCTGCAGCGTGGCACGGCCGACGATATAAAGCAGATAAAGGCCCGCCAGCAGGAAGCCGGGCAAGAGCGCCCCGGCATAGAGGCGTACGATCGAGACGCCGGAGGTTGCCGCGTAGACGATCAGCATGATCGAGGGTGGTATGAGGATACCCAGCGTGCCACCGGCGCAGATGACGCCCGATGCATAGCGCGTCTCGTAGCGCGCCTTCAGCATGGCGGGATAGGCCAGCAGGCCCATCAAGGTGACGACGGCGCCGACGATGCCCGTTGCGGTGGCGAAGAGCGCGCAGGTGATCAGCGCCGCCACGGCCATCGAGCCCGGCACCCGGCGCGTCGTGACGCTCAGGGTCTGGAACAGGCGGTCGACGATGTTGGCGCGCTCGACGATATAGCCCATGAACAGAAAGAGCGGCACGGCGGTCAGAACGTCGTTCGCCATGACCGAATAGGTCTGGTTGACGAACAGGTCGAACACGCGGTTGTTGAAGAAGCCGCCGACCCAATGCTGGACCAGCGACATCGTGTCGGCGTCCTCCTCCAGGGCGCGCGCGTATTGGATCCACATGCGGTCGGCGTTGTAATAGGCGTAGTAGCCGAAGCCGATGCCCATCGCCATCAGCGTGAAGGCGATCGGAAACCCTAAGAGAATGATGAAGATGAAGATGCCGAGCATGGCCACCGCCACCTGAGGGTCGGTCATGAGCGCGGCTCCCTCGGCTCGGTGATGTCGATTGCTTCGCTGCCGTGGCGGAGCGCCTCGGCGCCTTCACGCTGAAGCAGTGTCTCGAGCTCCTCCACGTCCTCGACATGGCGGGGCCATTCGCCGGTGCGGATGGTGATGATGCAGCGGCAGACCTGGGCGATGCCCTGGATCACGAGCAGCACGCCGGCGGCGATGATGATGGTCTTGAACTGATAGATCGGCACATTGGCCGGGCTCATTGTGCTGACCTCGAGATAGCGCCAGGAGCGGCTGGCATATCGCCAGCCGGAAAAGACGAGCGCCAGGACACCGGGGAAGAAGAAGATGAAGTAAAGCGCCAGTTCGACCTTCGCCTGCGTGGCGGGGCTCCACAGCCGATAGATGAAGTCGCCCCGCACGTGACCGTCGCGCGAAAGCGTATAGGCACCGGCCATCATGAAGAGCGTGCCGTACATGATGTAGGTCAGGTCGAAGGCCCAGACGGTCGGCGCATTGAAGGCGTAGCGCGCAACGACCTCGTAGCTGACGGCGAGCGTCATCAGGACCACGCACCAGGCGAATGCCTTACCGAACCATGCCGAGACCTGATCGGCGAAAGCGATATAGCGAAGCATTGGAGCAGGTTACCGTTGAGAGGGGATCCGGCAGCCGCGCCTGGCCGCCGGATCGCATTCCTTCATGCCGGCCGGGCCCTAGAGGGACAGCTTGCCGGGGAAGTAGTGCTCGTAGGCAAGGGTCAGATCCGGCGCGTTCGTCAACTCGTAGAAGACGACCCGCTCCACCCATTCGCGCTGGCTGTCGAGGACGCGCTTCATGAATTCGTCCTCTTCCAGCATCGGGATGAGTTCGTCCCAGGCCTGGAGCTGCGCGTCGAGAATCTCCTGCGACGTGCGGTGCACGGTGACATCGTGCTCCTCCTGAAGCGTCTGGAGATCGGCCGAATATTGATCGAGTGCCAGGGCCGTGTTGGCCGTGCTTACCGCTTCCACGCCATATTCCAGGATGGCCTGGAGATCGTCGTCGAGAGAGTCGAAGACATCCCTGTTGAACAGGAACTCGAAAGATTCGCTCGCCTGATGATAGGAGGAGAGGAAATAGTTCTTTGCCACGTCCTGTGCGCCGAAGCGCATATCGGAGGACGGATTGTTGAACTCGAAGGCATCAATGACACCACGTTCCATGGCCGGCACGATCTCGCCGCCGGGCAGTTGGGCAACCGACAAGCCCATCTCCTGCATGAGATCGGCGGCCAGTCCGACCGTGCGGTACTTGAAGCCCTGGACATCCTCCACGGTGGTGACCGGTTCCTTGAACCAGCCGAAGGGCTGTGCCGGCATCGGGAAGCCGTAGAAGCCGACGACATTGAGGCCGAGAATGTCCTGGGTCAGTTCGCGATAGAACTCCTTGCCGCCGCCCTGGTGAAACCAGGCGAGCATGGTGGTGGCGCTGCCGCCGAACACCGGACCCGTGCCGAAGAGCGAGGCGGCCTTGTGCTTGCCGTACCAGTAGACCGGCACGGTGTGCGCGGCATCGAGTATGCCGTCATGCACCGCGTCGAGCACCTGGAAAGCGCCGACGACTGCGCCGGCGGGCAGGAGATCGATCCTGATACGGCCGCCGGACATCCGTTCCACCCGCTCGATGTACTGGCGCGCGAAGTCCATCCAGATATCGGACGACGGCCATGACGTCTGCATCTTGATGGTCACGGGCGTCTGCGCGTGAACGGCGGGCGCCGCCAGGGTGCCGGTTGCGGCGGCCCCGGCCGCCACCGTGGCGTTGCCAATGAATTTTCGGCGTGAAACCTTGTTGTCACTCATCGTCATTCCTCCCATTTTCGACTGGATTTGTTTTTGTTCTCCAGTATGGCAGCAAGCTACCTTCTTGATCATGCACGAAAAGCCGTTGAGTGAAAAACCATCTTCCAGAGACTTACCACCAAAGCGGTATGCTATGTACCTCGAAAGAGGTATGCCGCTGGCTCTCTGTGAGAAGCTGCGTTAGCCTGGCAACCTGCGAACCCTGACAGGAACCCCATGAGCTTCGTTCCCGATTTCACCACCATCGCGCAGTTCGCCGTGGCGACCTTCGTCATCGCCATCACGCCGGGCCCGGACATGACCCTTTTCGTGGGGCGCGCGCTCGCGCAGGGCCGTGCGGCCGGGTTTGCCTGCATGTTCGGGGCGATGACCGGCATTCTCGTGCACACCGTCCTGGTGGCCGTGGGGCTGTCCGCCCTCATCGTAGCCTCGCCGGCGGCTTTTCTCGCATTGAAGGTCTTCGGCGCGGGCTATCTGGTTTGGCTCGCCTGGCAGGCCATCCGCCATGGATCGGCCTTTTCGCCCGAGGCGCGCGCCGATGGCGGGCGTTCGCTCGTGAAGAACTGGGCGACCGGGCTCGGCATCAATCTCATGAATCCGAAGATCATCCTGTTCTTCATGACCTTCCTGCCGCAATTCGTTTCAGCAAGCGATCCGCACGCTTCCGCGAAGCTCCTTTTTCTGGGTGTTCTGTTCATTCCGCTGTCGTTGCCGATCACCACGCCGATGGTGCTCGCCGCGGACGGGTTCTCACAGCTTCTGAGGAAAAGCCCGAAGGTGACGCGCGCGGTCGATTACCTGTTCGCCGGCGTGTTCTCCGCTTTCGCGCTGAAGATTCTCACGACGCAGGCGCGGTAGCGCCTACTCGCCGTGTCCGGCGATCATCATCGCTTCGAGCTTTAGCCGGTCAGCCTTTTTCATGCGCTCTGACTGCGACTTGAGCTGTCCGCAGGCAGCCAAAATGTCGCGGCCGCGCGGGGTGCGGATGGGGGAGGCGTAGCCGGCGCGGTTGACCAGGTCCGCGAATTTCTCGATCTGCTCCCAGTCCGAGCATTCATAGGCGCTGCCCGGCCACGGATTGAAGGGGATCAGGTTGATCTTGGCAGGGATGCCCCTCAGGAGCCGCACCAACTCGCGCGCATCGTCGAGGGAGTCGTTGACGCCCTTCAGCATCACATATTCGAAGGTGATGCGGCGGGCGTTCGACAGACCGGGATAGGCGCGGCAAGCGTCGAGGAGCTCTTTCAGCGGGTACTTCCTGTTGATCGGAACCAGCTCGTTGCGCAACTCGTCGCGCACGGCATGCAGCGAGATGGCGAGCATGACGCCGATCTCCTCACCCGTGCGGTAGATCTCGGGCACCACGCCGGAGGTGGACAGGGTGATGCGGCGTTTGGACAGCGACAGGCCCTCGCCGTCGGAGGCGATCAGCAGCGCCTTTTTGACGTTCTCGAAATTATAGAGCGGCTCGCCCATGCCCATCATGACGATGTTCGTCACCTTGCGCCCTTCGGCGGGCACGATCGCACCGTCCGGCGTGTCGGCGTTCGGGAAGTCCCCCAGCCGCTCGCGGGCGATCAGCAACTGGTCGAGAATCTCGCCGGCTGTCAGGTTGCGCACCATCTTCTGCGTGCCGGTGTGGCAGAAGGAGCAGGTGAGCGTGCAGCCGACCTGGGAGGAGATGCACAGCGTGCCGCGTCCTTCCTCGGGGATGTAGACCGTCTCCACCTCGACCGGGCGTCCGGCGCCGCGCGGCGGAAAGCGCAAGAGCCATTTACAGGTGCCGTCGGTCGATATCTGTTCCTCGACGATCTCGGGACGGGCAACGGTGAAAGCCGCGTCGAGGCTCGCGCGCAGATCCTTGGAGATGTTGAACATCTGAGTGAAGTCGGAGACGCCGCGCACGTAGAGCCAGTGCCAAAGCTGGCGCACGCGCATGCGGACCTGGCGCTCGGGGACGCCGATCGAGGCGAGCGCCTCGCCCAGCTCCTCGCGCGAAAGGCCGATCAGCGAAGTCGTCTCCGGCGATGCCTGCGGGCGCAGTCGCGCGCGAGCCTCCGGGGTTGTGGTGTCGATCGTCAAGGTCATGGTATGTTCAAACAAAGTTCGGGCGGCGCCCGGCCGCCCGTTCATTCAGGGCGCTCATAGCACAGCCTGGGCGTCCGGTCACCCTTCGGCTGTTCCACGGCATAGATACGTCGTTTGCGACGGCATTCAACGCATTTCACAGATAAAGCAGCGAACGGCCGTCCTCGTTGAAGAGATGCATCTTGCCGGGCTCGGCGGAAAGCGACACCACTTCGCCCCGATTGAAGCGCTGGACGCCGGGCAGCTTGACGATCATTGGCTCCGGGACGTTCTCGACCTTGAGATAGACGTTCGTCACCTCGCCGAGCGATTCGACGAGGTCGACGCGACCGTCGATCAGGCCATTGCCGTTGGAGGCGATGGCAAGGTCCTCGGGGCGGACGCCGAAATGCACCTCCCGGCCCGCCATGTCGGCGGGCGAGGGGATCGGCAGGTCGGCCTTCCGCCCGGCGAGCGCGACCGTGGTCTTCTCACCCGTTCTGTCGATCCTGGCGCGCTGCACATTCATGGCCGGCGAGCCGATGAATTGCGCCACGAACAGGTTGGCGGGCTTCTCGTAGAGCTCGATGGGCGTGCCCACCTGCTCGATGGTACCGGCTGACAGCACGACGATGCGGTCGGCCAGCGTCATCGCCTCGACCTGGTCGTGGGTGACGTAGATCATGGTGGAATCGGGCATCGACTCCTTCAACTTGGCGATCTCGATCCGGGTCGCCACGCGGAGCGCGGCGTCGAGGTTGGACAGCGGCTCGTCGAAGAGGAATACCTTCGGGTCGCGCACGATGGCGCGGCCGATGGCCACGCGCTGGCGCTGACCGCCGGAAAGCGCCTTGGGCAGCCGCTCGAGAAAGGGGGTGAGCTGGAGGATTTCGGCGGCCGCCTTCACGCGCTTGTCGATCTCGGCCTTGGGCGCCTTGGCGATGCGCATGCCGAAAGCCATGTTGTCGTAGACGCTCATATGCGGATAGAGCGCGTAGGACTGAAATACCATGGCGATGCCGCGCTGCGAGGGCGGGATGTCGTTCACGCGCTCCTCGCCGATATACATGTCGCCTTCGGTGATGCTCTCCAGCCCGGCAATCATGCGCAGGAGCGTGGACTTGCCGCAGCCGGACGGGCCGACGAAGACGACGAACTCGCCCGTGCCGATCTCCAGATCGATGCCGTGGATGACCTCCGTCGCCCCGTAACTCTTCTTGATGTTCTTCATCAGAACGCCGGCCATCACTCTCCTCCCCCGTCCTCTGTCCTGGCAAACCAGCAGCCGTAAGGCCGCAGGGTGAGTTCTCCTTGCTCGAAGCGGCCGCCCGCGTCGAAGCCGGGAATGGCCTCGCAAGCGCGTGTGCCGAGCGCGATGGTGGCTTGCTCCCCACCCATATTGATGGCGACAACAAGCATGGCGCGGCCTGCCAGCCGGCGCTCGAATGCGAGCACGCGGCCGCTTTCGCCGATGAAGCGGATGTCGCCCTTGACGACCTCGGGATGGCGGGCGCGGAAGGCGAGCATGGTTCGGTAGTGATTGAGGAGCGCCGTCGGGTCGCTCTCCTGGATGGAAACGGCCAGGGGCAGATGCTCCGGTGCTACCGGGAGCCACGGCTTGCCTTCGGAGAAGGCGCCATTGGGCGCTTCGCCGGACCACACCATGGGTGTTCGGCAGCCGTCGCGCCCCTTGAAGGCGGGCCAGAACTGGATGCCGTAGGGGTCCTGCAGGTCCTCGAAATCAATGCTCGCCTCCGTCAGCCCCAGTTCCTCCCCCTGGTAAAGGCAGACGGAGCCTCTGAGCGACAGAAGGAGCGTTGCCAGCATGCGCAGGTAGGCGCCCGGGTCTGGGAGACCGGCTGCCCAGCGCGAGGCGTGGCGCATCACGTCGTGGTTGGAGAAGCTCCAGCAGGTCCAGCCGTCGCCCGCGCATTCATCGAAGCGCTCGACCATACCGCGAATTCGGGCCGGCGTTGGGGGCTCGAGCGAAAGGAAGTCGAAGGAATAGCACATATGCAGCCTGTCGCCGCCGCAGGTGTATTCGGCCATCAGTTCCAGGCTGCGGCGCGACTCGCCCACTTCGCCGATGGACATGGCGCCGGGATATTCGTTGAGCAGGCGCCGGAAGCGCTTCAGGAACGCCACCACCTCCGGCCGGTTCTTGTCATACAGGTGCCGCTGATAACGGTAGGGGTTCACCGCCGGCGTATCCGCGCCCAACCGTTCGTCCGGCGGTGCCGGCGGATTGTCCTCCAGGCCGCGGCTGTGGAAGAGAAAATTGAGCGCGTCGAGGCGGAAACCGTCGACACCGCGGTCGAGCCAGAAACGGGCGGTGTCGAGGATCGCGTCCTGGACCGCCGGGTTGTGGAAATTCAGGTCCGGCTGGCTGGAGAGGAAGTTGTGGAGGTAATATTGGCAGCGGGTGGAATCCCACCGCCAGGCGGAGCCGCCGAAAACGGAAAGCCAGTTATTGGGCGGTGTGCCGTCCGGTTTCGGATCGGCCCAGACATACCAGTCCGCCTTCGGGTTGTCGCGGCTCGACCGGCTCTCGGTGAACCAGGCGTGCCGGTCGGACGTGTGGGAATAGACCTGATCGATGATGATTTTCAGCCCCAGCCGGTGCGCCTCGGCGATCAGGGCTTCAAAGTCGGCGAGCGTCCCGAACATCGGGTCGATCGCGCGGTAGTCGGCGATGTCATAGCCGAAATCCAGCATGGGCGACTTGAAGAAGGGCGAGATCCACACGGCGTCGACACCCAGCGAGGCCACATAGGTAAGCCGCCGGGTGATGCCGGCGAGGTCGCCGATGCCGTCACCGTTCGAATCCTGGAACGAGCGCGGATAGATCTGGTAGATCACCGCGCCGCGCCACCATTCCGTCTCCCTGTCCGCATCGGCCCCGCGCCGGGCCTGGGGGATGCTCATGACGTTCATACGAGACCTCAACCTCCTTTCACCGACCCGGACAGCAGGCCGCGGACGAGATAGCGCTGCAATGCGAAGAAGACGACGATCGGCACGACGATGGCAATAAAGGCCGAAGCCGACAGGATTTCCCAATTGCCCCCGCGGGAGCCCAGAAGCTCGCGTAGCCTCCCGGTGAGCACGAGCTGCTCCTCGTTGTTGCCGAGGAAGACGGTCGCCACGAGCAGGTCGTTCCACACCCACAGGAACTGGAAGATGGCGAAGGAGGCGAGCGCGGGGAAGGAGAGCGGCAGGACGATCTTCCTGAAGATCTCGAAATCCGAGGCGCCGTCCACCCTGGCGCTTTCGATGATCTCGCGCGGCAGGCCGGCGATGTAGTTGCGCAGGAGGTAGACGGCTAGCGGCAGGCCGAAGCCTGTATGCGCCAGCCAGATGCCGATGAAGGACTTGCCGACCCCGATCTCGTTATAGAGCCTCAGAAGCGGGATCAGCGCCATCTGCAGGGGCACGACGATCAGCCCGACGATGGTGGCAAGCAGAACGGCGCGTCCCGGAAATTGCATCCAGGAAAGTGCATAAGCGGCGTAAGCCGCGATCAGGATCGGAATGACGGTTGCCGGTATGGTCACCGTCAGGGTGTTGACGAAGCTCTGGCCGATGCCTTCCGAAAACAGCACGGTCTCGTAATTCGCGGTGGTGAATTTCGGCGGTTCAACGGAAGTGACGAAGAGCCGTTCGCCGCGCCGGCCCTCTGGCTGCTCCGGGAAGGTAACGATATAGTCGCCGTTCTCCTGAACCGTCGCCGTGCCGCCGCCGCGCATCTCGGCGCTCTCACCGATAGCGAATTCGCCCGGCCGCTGGATGGAAACGCCAAAGGCGCTGACGCGGCCGGAACCGCTTTCGAAGACATTGCCTTGAAGCACCCAGCGGCCGTCTTCCTCGACCGCCTCGTCGGGCGGCGCGGTGCGGGCGACGATGTTGCGCTCGGACGATGTGAGCGCCGTCCACCAGCCGCTGACGGCAAGCTGGTCCTTGTCGCGGAAGGAGGAGACGAGGATCCCGAGCGTGGGAAGGGTCCATGCCACGACCAGGAAGACGACGGCGATGTTGACCGCCCAGGTCAGGCCCGAGCGCTGGCCGACTGCCGTGCTCATCGCATGTCCTTTCGCGCTTCGCGGATGTTCCAGACCATGATCGGCACGACCATGACCATGATGACGAGGGCGATGGTCGATGCACGGCCGAAGTCGAGCCCGCGGAACATCCAGTCGAACATGTAGTTGGCCAGCACCTGCGTGCCCCACTGGCCGTTGGTCATGGCCAGGACGATGTCGAAGATCTTGAGTACGAGGATGGTGATCGTCGTCCATACCACGGCGATCGTGCCCCAGATCTGCGGCACCTTGATCTTGTAGAAGATCTGGAACGGCGAGGCGCCGTCGATGATGGCCGCCTCGATTGTCTCCTCCGGAATGCCGCGCAGGGCGGCCGACAGGATCACCATGGCGAAGCCGGTCTGGATCCAGATCAGCACCACCATCAGGAAGAAGTTGTTCCAGAAGGGGATGGTGAGCCAGGCTTGCGGATCACCGCCGAGAGAGGTGACGATTGCGTTGAGAAGCCCGATCTGTTCGGTGCCGGCCGGGCGGTAATCGTAGATGAACTTCCAGATGACGCTGGCGCCGACGAAGGAGATCGCCATGGGCATGAAGATGAGGCTTTTGGCGACGTTGCCCCAGGGGATGCGGTCGGTGAGCGCGGCCGCGACGAGGCCGAAGAAGGTGGCCGCCGCCGGCACGACGATAAGCCACAGGATGTTGTTGCGCAGGCTTTCGCGGAAGTTCGCGTCCCGGACCAGCCATTGATAGTTGTACGCGCCGACCCAGTTCTCGCCCGTCGGACCGTGGAAGCTCAGGACCACCGAATTGACCACAGGATAGACAAGGTAGAAGCCGAGCACGATGATTGCCGGGCCCATGAAGAGCCACGGGCGTATGGCGTTGGCCTTGGTGAGATTGGCTGCGACGTTTTCGCCGGATGCGGGGTAGATGCTATCGAGGAGGCGGTTCGAGCCCCAGAAATAGCCGAAACAGGCCGAAACGCCCAGAATCATCACCAACACGGCGTTGAGCAGCTTGTAATAGGGCAGAACGACGCTGATGGCGCTGTAAACGGCAAAGGCCAGGGCGACGCTGACGGCCACACCCGCTGCCATGATGAAGAGAGTCAGGAACGCCGTCGTTATCAGCGCTCCCGCGCCGCTCGCGCCTCCCGCGGGGGCCCCCGTTGTCGTGGATACTGCCACTTCCTCAGCACTCCGGCTGGAGCGGACGCTTTGCCTGCCGCGAGGTCCGCTCTCGCTTCTCCTGTCCGGGAAGGGTCGTACGGCACACGTTCCTTCCCGATGAGATTGTCACGAGCGGGCCGGCATCGACGGATCCGCCCTCTGCCGCTCTGCGACTACTTGATGCTCTCCCATTCCCGCTGGATATCGCTCGCCACCTCCTCGGCCGGCTTGCCGCCGACATAGTCGACCATGCCGGTCCAAAAGGCACCCGCGCCGATGCTGCCGGGCATCAGGTCCGATGCATCGAAACGGAACGTGGTCGCCTCCGTCAGGATTTCGCCCTGCTTCTTGAGCGGCTCATTGGCGTAGGCTTCCGGATTGGCGCCCGTATGCGGCGTCAGGAAACCGGACTGGGCCATCCACAGCTCATGGGCGATCGGCGTCTTCAGGAACTCGATGAAGATGCGCGCGGCCTCGGAATCGGAGGTGATGGCGAAGACGGTGCCGGCACCCAGAACGGGGTTTCCCAGGTCCCTTTCGCCATAGGGCGGCAGATAGAAGAAATCGGCGTCGATCCCGAGCTCGCTTCCTTCGGGAAAGAAGCTGGGGATGAAGGAGGCTTGGCGGTGCATGTAGCATCCGGGCGGGAAGGAGAAGAGCCCCGACGGGCTGTCGCGAAAGTCCGTCGACGCGACCGCCTCGGGCCCGCCGGCGACGAAATCCGGGTTCTTCGCGAACCAGCCGAATTCCTCGATCGCTCCGACCACGCGCTCGTCTTCGAAGGGGATCTCGTTCGTCACCCACTGATCGTAGACCTCCGGCGGCTGCGTCCGCAGCATCATGTCCTCCACCCAGTCGGTCGCCGGCCAGCCGGTCGCCCCGCCGGAGCCGAGGCCGATGCACCAGGGCGTACCGCCGTCGGCCACGATCTGTTCCGTCAGCGCCTTGAGGTCCTCCATGGTCTCGGGCACCTCGTAGCCGGCATCCTCGAAATTTTCGGGCACGTACCAGACGAGCGATTTCACGTCGGCCTTATACGGAAAGGCGTAGAAGGCATCGGTGCCGTCCTCGCCCGTATATGTGCCGAGGGCTGCCCAGGAATCTCCGGCGGCGTAGTTTTCAGCCACCCAATCCGCGGTCTCGCTGCCGAGCGATGCCAGATGGCCTTGGGAGGCGAGATTGGCTGCAAGGCCTGGCTGAGGAAACACCGCCACGTTCGGCGCACTGCCGGCCTGGGCATCTATGACGATCTGCTGTTCGAAGGAGTCGGAGCCCGTATAGTCGACAGATGCCCCGGTCGCCTCCTCGAAATAGGCGACGATGGATTCGAAAAGCTCCTCGTCCTCCGAAAGCCACGGTCCGAAGAT
Organism: Chelativorans sp. M5D2P16; assembly: GCF_034427935.1. Lineage (NCBI taxonomy): Bacteria > Pseudomonadati > Pseudomonadota > Alphaproteobacteria > Hyphomicrobiales > Phyllobacteriaceae > Chelativorans > Chelativorans sp. M5D2P16. The sequence continues at coordinate 110,086 of NZ_JAXQNM010000002.1, forward strand.
GGTGAGTTGCTGACCGGAAAGGTCGTGCTCGGACGAAAACGCCTCGAAGCTTTGCCAGTTGAAACGATCGTCTTCGCCCGGCGCGAAAACGAGCTCGTCTCCGCCCTGCGCAAACAGGGTGCTGCTGGAAAAAGCCAGGACGCAGACGCCGGCCACTATCCGTATCTTCATCATCTCCTCCGCAACGCTTCTGCTCGCTTGATTCATTCTTCAGGCGCGTTCGTGCGCTTCGGTGAAGGTCTTCGATCTCCAAAGCGCTTTGAGCATCTGTAACATCAAACGCCTGCAGGCGTGAGTCAAGGACGATGGTAGGTGGTGGAAAAAGGCCAGCTTCAGGAATATCTGTGCTGGAAGCATAGTCGGGCTTGATTTGACTATAATCTTGCGAAATTATCCAAAGCGCTTTGATTGCGGATGGGGCGAGTGAATGTGGCCCGGGAAACGGTGAATCTACGCAGGCTTTCGGAACTGCTGGGTCTTTCCCAGACCACCGTCTCGCGCGCGCTCAACGGATTTCCCGAGGTCAACGAGGTGACGCGGGCGCGAGTGGTTGCGGCGGCACAGCGTCTCAACTATCGCCCGAGCGCCAGCGCGGCGAGCCTGGCCACGGGCAAGGCTTGCGCCATCGGCCATGTGGTGCCGCTTACCGAGCACATGATGATCAATCCCCATTTCTCCGATTTTCTGGCGGGCGCGGGCGAGATTTACGCCCAGTTCGGCTACGAGATGCTTTTGCGCGTCGTCGCACAGGTGGACGAGGCGGACGTCTACCGCGATTTCGCAAGCCGCGGGCGTGTCGACGGCGTGGTCGTGCACGGTCCGCTGACCAACGATCCGCGCCTGCCGCTCCTGAAATCGCTGGGGCTGCCTTTCGTCGTGCACGGGCGCTGCGACGAAGAGGCGAAGGATTATTCCTGGATCGACGTCAACAACCGGCGCGCCTTCTATCGCGCCACCGGCTTCCTGGCCGATCTCGGGCACCGGCGCATTGCCCTGATCAACGGGCTGGAAACGATGAACTTCGCCGACCGCCGCCGGCAGGGCTACGAGGCGGTGGTCGCGGAGCGCGGGCTGGACGCCGATCCCGCACTCGTCTTCAGCGAGGATATGGTGGAGCCCTATGGCTATCGCGCCGCCGGGGAACTGTTGAGCGGACCACAGCCGCCGACGGCCATTCTCGTCTCCAGCGTGCTTCCGGCGATGGGCGTCGTGCGGGCAATGGCCGAGCACGGTTTGCGTCCGGGCAGGGACGTTTCCGTCATCGCCTTCGACGATAGCCTTTCCTTTCTGCAGGCGTCGGGCGAGGGCAAAACGGGAGAGGTCCCGTTCTTTACCGCCATGCGCTCCTCCATCCGGCAGGCCGGCCGGCGGGCGGCCGAAATGCTGCTGGAGCAGATCGTCGCGCCCAATGGCGCGCCCCGGCGGGAGCTATGGGAAGCCGAACTGGTGATCGGCCAGACCACCGGGCCATGCCCGGCGGACCGGCGCACGCCGGTGCCCGCGGATGAAGGCCGCGGCTGAGTTTTCAACCAAGCCATTTGGAGGGTACATCATGGGTGAGCGAGCCGGCCGGCAGGCGATGGATTACACGCGGGCGGACTTTCCGGCGGATTTCCGCTTCGGCGTCGCCACCTCGAGCTATCAGATCGAAGGGGCGCGGTTCGGCGGATGCGGCCCATCGCACTGGGACACCTTTGCCGCCACGCCCGGCAACACCGCGCGCGGCGAGGATGGCGCGACAGCCTGCGACCACTATCACCGCTGGGCGGAGGATCTTGATCTCGTCGGCCGGGCCGGGTTCGACTGCTATCGTTTCTCGATCTCCTGGGCACGTGTCCTGCCGGAAGGGGCCGGGCAGGCGAATGCGGAGGGGCTCGACTTCTACGACCGGCTCGTCGACGGAATGCTGGAGCGTGGCTTGAAGCCCTTCGCCACGCTTTATCACTGGGATCTTCCCGCCGCCCTTGCGGATCTCGGCGGGTGGCGCAACCGCGACATCGCACACTGGTTCGCCGATTACGCCGAACTCGTGGGGCGGCGTCTCGGTGACCGCCTGGCTGCGACGGTGCCGGTCAACGAGCCGTGGTGCGTGGCCTGGCTCAGCCATTTCCTGGGCGAGCACGCGCCGGGCCTGCGCGACATCCGGGCGGCCGCGCGCGCCATGCACCATGTGCTGCTCGCCCATGGGAGGGCGATCTCGGCCATGCGGGCGCTCGGCATGCGCAATCTCGGCCTGATCACCAATTTCGAATATGCCGCTCCCGCCGACGAGAGCGCGGAGGCCAGGGCCGCCGCGCAGCTCTACGATGCCATCTATAACCGCTGGTTCATCGAAGGCGTTTTCAAGAAGTCCTATCCGCAGGAGGTGCTCGCCGGGCTCGCCCCGCACATGCCGGACGGCTACGAGGATGACTTCGACACCATCGCCACGCCGGTCGACTGGGTCGGCATAAACTACTACACGCGCAAGCTCATCGCGCCCGACGGCACAGGACAGTTCCCGGCGCTCAAGGAGGTGGAGGGACCGCTTCCAAAGACGCTGATGGACTGGGAAATCCATCCCGAGGGCCTGTCCTTCTTCATCCGGAGGGTGCATCGCGAATATGCCAAGGGGCTGCCGATCTACGTCACCGAGAACGGGATGGCCTCGCCCGACCGGTTGGTCGACGGCTCGGTCGCCGATCCGGACAGGATCGAATTTCTCAACCGCCATCTGGCCGAAGCGCGGCGGACGATCGAAGACGGCTTGCCGCTCAAGGGCTATTTCATCTGGTCTCTGCTCGACAATTATGAATGGGCGCTTGGATACGAAAAGCGGTTCGGGCTCGTTCATGTCGATTTCGATACGCTGGAGCGGACACCCAAGGCGTCGTGGCATGCCCTGCAAGCGGCGCTCACGGCTGGTTGAATCCTGCCGGTATTTGCGTCCGCTGCCGAGCGCCTCTAGAAAGGGGAAAAGACCTGACGGGTGAAGTTTCGTGACACTGGCCGGCTCTCTCTTTCCGCTCCTGTGCTGGGTGTTCTACAATATGCTCGCCAGTCGGATCGAGGTGGTTCGGCCGTCGCTGTCCGTCATCATGAGTGCGCAGCGCCGGCGCTGGGTGCACAACGCCGTGCGCCGCGACACGCCGCTCGACGCGATCCTGTCGGGCAATCTTATGAGCGCGGTCTCCTTCTTCGCTTCGACCACGGTGCTCATCATCCTGGCGCTGTTCGCCGTCTACGGACAGATCAGTTCCGTCGTCGAGGCGGTGAACATCATTCAGCCGCGTCAGGAGATCTCCAAGGTTGACGTGGAAATCCACCTTGCCCTCATCCTCGTCATCTTCGTGCTGGCTTTCCTCTCCTTCACGCTGTCGCTCAGACAATTCAATCACTTCTGCATCATGCTGGGCGCAGCCGATCATTCGGAGAAGCAGGATCCTGACGAGATCTATGTGATGGCGGCCTTGAACACGCTGGGCGCGCGCAATTTCAACCAGGGTATCCGCGCCTACTATTTCGCCCTCGGCATGCTGGCCTGGTTCATCTCGCCGATTGCCGCGATCGCGGTAACGGTGCTGATCTTCGCCGTCATTTTGTACCGGGAGTTCTATTCCTCGGCGCGCAATCTCGTCGCCCGGTTGAAGGTGGATTGAACCGTTTTTTGCGAGCGGGCGAAAATGGCGTTCTCGCTGCATTGAACCTGCTACGCGCACCGGCCCGTTGGAGCGTCCGCATACGCCGGGTGAATGTAGCCCAGTGTAGAATAAACGACAGGTACCTTCCGGGTGCGGCCAACCCTTTGTCGCCCGTGGACGCATTCGCTTCGAAAAAAGGCCGCGTCCGTTTCGACGGGCGCGGCCTGTTCTGGGATACTATGCTCTGGTTCTGAAAAAAGAACGCTCCCAGCAGCTGTTGTAGTCATGGTGTAAGACGGTTCTCTGGAGCACCGCTTACCTATGTTTCGTCAATGCCGTTCAATCCTTTGTCGGCTCAAAACGCCTTTGGGGGGCGGCGTTCGATTGACGAACCTGAAAAGTCATAGGTTATAAAATAATAGTTGTATACCATTTCGTTTACAGTAAATCGTATCGCGTGACTCTCTTGACGTAAAAAAGTGTATTTGTCGACCGCGGATGTGTTCACATTTTTCATCGCACGGCCGGTGGTAACGTGATTGTGAACACCGGATGTGGTGCCATGCACCATGGCGCGCGTGCCCGTGACCCATTCCCGAAGGGGATATCGGTCGAAGCGACGCGAGGGGCGCTGTCCTTGGCGTCATCCTGGCCAGCAGCGATCCCCCAAGTCGCGCTCCATTGTGCAGCATGGCCATTCTTCGCAGAAAGCGCTAACGGCCCGACCCGCAGGCGGGACGCGGAGAACCGGCCATGCTCCGTGTTCCGATCTATGCCCTCGCACGAGCCTTCTGCTTTCCAGGCGGACGGCGAGGGCGCGGTAATGGCGGCGAATGATTGCCCTGCCGCTCTTCACGTCGTTTTGATCGGAATAGTGCGGTGTCGGCATTCATACGCGTTCCCCAGTGGCACGCTTCCCTCTTGCAAATAATTTGCAGTTGCATTAATTGGGAACCCGGACGGTACCTTTGGGGTTTGGTTTTGCCCGCGTGTTGCAAACGGAACGCATTTGCGAAGGCCGCTTGAGAAAGGATCGATTGATGGACTGCAACAGGCGCATTTTTCTGGCGGCTTTCGCCCTACCTCTGGCTGCAGCGCTGCCGGCGGGCCCTGTCCTAGCGCAGGACAGGCTACAGGTGGTGGCCACCACGGGCATGATCGCCGATGCGGCGCGGCAGGTGGGCGGCGACTTGGTGGAGGTGCGCGCGCTGATGGGGCCGGGAGTCGATCCGCATGCATACCGGCAAACGCGCACCGATATCCTGGCCATGACGCGAGCCGACCTGGTGCTGTGGCACGGGCTCTATCTGGAAGCGCAGATGGAGGACTTCATGAAATCACTCGGTGCCCGGCGCGAAGTCGTTGCCGTGGCCGAGACGTTGCCGCGCGACGTGCTGCTTGCGCACGACACCTATGAGAGCCGCTACGACCCGCATGTCTGGATGGATCCGGAGCTGTGGGTGCGGGTGGTGGACACTGTCAGGGACGCGTTGATTGCCGTGCGCCCGGACTCGGAGGCTGTCTTCCGCGCCAATGCGGAGCGCCATCGCGAGGCGATCATCGAATTGGCCAGCTATGCGAAGAAGGTGCTTGCGACCGTCCCCGAAAAGGGCCGCGTTCTCGTGACGGCGCACGACGCATTCAACTATTTCGGGCGCGCCTACGGCTTCGAGGTGTTGGGCATTCAGGGTATTTCCACGCAAAGCGAAGCCGGGCTCAACCGTATTTCGCAACTGGTCGACATCCTCGTGGAGCGCGAGATCGGTGCCGTTTTCGTCGAATCCTCGGTCTCCGACCGCAATATGCGCGCGCTGGCGGAGGGTGCTGCGGCCAAGGGACAGGAAGTGGCGATCGGTGGCCAGCTCTTCTCCGACGCGATGGGGCCGGACAATACCTATGAGGGCACATATATCGGCATGATCGACCACAATACGACCGTGATCACGCGCGCCCTGGGCGGCGAGGCGCCGGAGCGTGGCATGCGCGGCATGCTCTCGGTCGGCAGTTGAAGGACAGACAGCGATGACCGGCGCGGCACTCGAACTGGCCAGTGAGGCGGGACAGCGGATCGTCACACCCGACCCGGTGGAAAGCCCTTTGTGCATCCAGGAACTCACGGTTTCCTATGGGCAGAAGCCGGCCGTCTTCTCGGTCGACGCCACCTTCCAGCCCCGGGCCATGACGGCGATCATCGGGCCGAACGGTGCCGGCAAGTCGACGCTTCTGAAGGCGGTGCTCGGCATCGTGCCTCGCCTGTCCGGCAGGGTGCTGGTTTTTGGAAAGCCGATCGCCAAGGTCATGCACCGCATCGCCTATGTGCCGCAGCGGGCTTCCGTCGACTGGGATTTCCCGACCCGCGTGATCGACGTCGTGCTCATGGGGCTCTATCGGGAGCTCGGCCTTTTGCGACCCGTGCGCAGGCACCACCGCGAGCGGGCAGTCGCGTGCCTGGACCGCGTCGGCATGGCCGATTTCGCCGACCGTCAGATCGGCCAGCTTTCCGGTGGCCAGCAGCAGCGCGTGTTCCTGGCCCGCGCCCTGGCGCAGAATGCGGAGCTTTACCTGCTCGACGAACCCTTCGCCGGGGTCGATGCAGCCACGGAGCGGGCGATCATCGACGTCCTGAAATCGCTCAGGGCCGAGAAGCGCACCGTGGTGTGCGTGCATCATGATCTTGCGACCGTCGCCGATTATTTCGATCACGTGCTTCTGATCAATGTGCGCAAGATCGCCGAGGGGTCGGTGGCGACCACCTTCACGGCGGAAAACCTGCAGAAGACCTATGGCGGCCGCCTGGCCACCGCGCATATCGATCAGCTGAAGCTGCCGGCGGCATGACGGTCGCCATGCGCGTGCTGATAAATCCTGTGCGAGAATCAGGTGCCGAGCGATGATCGACCTCTTCCTCGACGCGCTTCTTCTCAAGGCCGGCTATAACGCCGCGCTGGTTGCCGTCGGCGCCGCACTTCTCGGCATCGCCGGCGGCAGCGGCGGTACGTTCCTCTTTTTGCGCAAGCGTTCGCTGGTGAGCGACGCAACGGCGCACGCGACGCTTCCCGGAGTCGGAATCGCCTTCATTGTAATGGTGGCCTTCGGCGGGGACGGACGCAATCTTCTCGGCTTGCTTGTTGGCTCCGCGATCTCGGCCGGGCTGGGGCTACTGGCGGTGGAATGGATCGCCAGCCGCACACGACTTGCCGAGGACGCGGCCATCGGAGCGGTTCTGTCCGTCTTCTTCGGTTTCGGCATCGTGCTGCTCACCATCATCCAGACCATGTCGAGCGGCTATCAGGCGGGGCTGGAGAGTTTCCTGCTCGGTTCCACCGCCGGCATGCTGTTCCAGGATGCCGTCGTGATCGCTGTGGGCGGCGCGCTCGCTGTGGCTTTCGTCCTCATCTTCAGGAGGCCGATGACGCTCGTGGCTTTTGATGCCGAGTTCGCGGCGGCCTCCGGCATCGACGTGCGCCGCATGGACCTCGCCATGATGGGGCTGGTGATGGCGGTCACCGTCATCGGGCTGAAGCTGGTGGGCCTCATCCTGGTCGTCGCCATGCTCATCATCCCGCCGGCTACCGCGCGGCTGTGGACGGAGCGCACCGATCGGGTGATTCTGATCGCCGGCATCGTTGGCGGGCTTTCGGGCTATATGGGAGCTGCCCTTTCGGCTTCGGCGCCCGGTCTGCCCACGGGCCCCATCATCGTGCTCATCGGGTTCGCCATCTTTTGCGCGTCCCTTCTCTTCGCGCCGGGGCGGGGCGTGCTTGCCGCGCTTTTCCGGCACCGGCGCTTCCAACTGCGCGTGCACCGGCGACAGGGGCTTCTGGCGCTCGCCCGTGGCGAGGCGATCTACGATCCGCTCACTCTTGCGGTCCTGCATCGCGAAGGGCTCATGCGCCAGGACGCCGTGGCTACCGAGGAGGGCAGGGCGGCGGCCGCCAAGATGCTTCTCGATGAAAGGCGCTGGGCGCTCGCCCGCCAACTCTACCAGGACGATGAGGTTTCCGGCCGATACGACGGGCTCACACCGATCGAGACGGTGCTCACCCGCGACGAGATCGCCGAGATAGACCGCCGGATCGGCCCGCCGGCGGCCGTCGCGTAAGGAGATCGCCATGGGCGCGGATTTCGTGCAACTCAGCCTGACCCCGATGCTGATCGGCATCCTCGCAGCGATTGCCTGCGCGCTGCCCGGCAACTTCCTCATCCTCAGGCGTCAGGCACTCATCGGCGACGCCATCAGCCATGTCGTTCTGCCCGGCATTGTCGTGGCTTTTCTCGTCACGGGCGTGATCTCCACCTGGCCGATGCTTTTGGGGGCTGCGGGTGCGGCGGTGGTCGCGGTGGTCCTCATCGAGACGGTCAAGCGCGTGGGGCGGATCGAGCCGGGTGCGGCGATGGGCGTGGTCTTCACGGCGCTCTTTGCCGCCGGCGTGCTGCTTCTGGAGCAGAGCGACACGAGCGGGGTTCATCTCGACGTCGAACACGCCCTTTACGGCAATCTGGAAAGCCTGATCTGGTTTTCTGCAGAGGGCTGGGGATCGCTTGTCGATCCGGCCGCGCTCTTGACCTTGCCGCCAGAGCTTTTCCGCATGGCGGCCGTGGCCCTCCTGATGACAGTCCTGACCGTCATCTTCTGGCGGCCGCTGAAGCTGTCCACATTCGACGAGGGCTTCGCCGGGGCCGTGGGTATCCCGACGGCGGCGTTCGGTTTCGGTCTCGTCGTCGCCGCGGCGGTTGCCGCGGTCGCGGCGTTCGACGCGGTGGGCTCCATCATCGTGATCGCCATGTTCATCTGTCCGCCGGCCGCCGCAAGGCTGATGACCAACCGGCTGGAGATCCAGGTGTTGTGGAGCGTTGCCTTCGCAACCGTTTCGGCCGTGTTCGGCTATGTGCTGGCGGGGTATGGACCCCTTTGGCTGGGGGCCGACAACGCGGTGAGCGCGGCAGGCATGATCGCCACGGTCTCCGGTATCATCCTGGGGCTTGCCTGCCTGTTTGCGCCGCATCGCGCACGCGTTGGCGCACCGAAGGACGCTTGACACGTTCAGCCCCCGGTTTCCACGCGAGCAGCCGCATGGCGTTTGCCGTCACCAGGACGGTGGCGCCGGTGTCGGCCAGAATGGCCGGCCACAGTCCGGTTATGCCGAGCACGGTGGTGACGAAGAAGGCGAGCTTCAGGCCGATGGCGATGGTAATGTTCTGGTGGATATTGGCCATGGCCTTTCGCGACAGCACCACCATGGCCGAAACGTCGCCCACGCGGCCGTGAAGAACCGCCGCATCCGCCGTTTCCAGCGCCACATCGGTGCTGCCGCCCATGGCGATGCCGATATCGGCAGTGGCAAGTGCGGGCGCATCGTTGATGCCGTCGCCCACCTTGCCGACCCTGTAACCTTCCTTCCGCAGATCGCCGACGATACGGGCCTTGTCCTCGGGCATCAGCTCGGCTTGCACCTCGACGCCCAATGCACCGGCGACCGCCTTCGCCGTGCGGCGGTTGTCGCCCGTCAGCATCATGGGGCGGATTCCCAGTGCCCGAAGGCTTGCGAGTCCGGCCCGAGCGTCCGCGCGCGGCTCGTCGCGCACGGCGATCGCACCGGCGACGCGGCCGTCGACGGCCAGCACGGAAACGGTCTTGCCCGCATCGTTGAGGGCTGCGATCGTTCTTGACTGGTCCTCTGTAAGGGTGGCCGTTTCGGCCGCCGCCCGAGGCGAGCCGAAGTAGACGGATTTCCCCGATACGGTTCCGGTGAGGCCTTTGCCGCCGATTGCGGACGCCTCGGTTGCAGGAGGCGGGGTGATGTCGCGCCCGGCCGCCTTCTCGAGTACTGCCATGGCCAGCGGATGGCTGGATCCCTGCTCGAGGGCGGCTGCCAGGCGCAGCACCTCGGCTTCTTCGGCCGCGAAGGAGATGATGTCGGTGACGCTCGGCTGCCCGCGGGTCAGCGTGCCGGTCTTGTCAAAGGCGACGACCTGCAGCCGGCCGGCCTCCTCGAGCACCGCCCCGCCCTTCATCAACAGGCCCTGCCGGGCGCCAGCAGAAAGCGCGGCGGCGATCGCCGCCGGGGTTGAGATCACCAGCGCGCAGGGGCAGCCGATGAGCAGGATGGCAAGCCCCTTGTAGATCCATTCGAGCCATGGTTCGCCGACGGTTAGCGGGGGCAGGACCGCCACCAGGGCGGCCAGCAGAACCACGCCCGGCGTGTAGTAGCGCGAGAAGCGATCGATGAAGCGCTCCGTCGGCGCCTTCTTCTCCTGGGCTTCCTCGACCAGCCGGATGATGCGGGCGATGGTGTTGTCCTGTGCGGCGGCGGTCACGCGCAGGCGAAGCACGCCGTCGCCGTTCACCGTGCCGGCAAAGACGGCGTCTCCCGGCGCCTTTCCGGCGGGCAGACTCTCGCCCGTCACCGGCGCCTCGTCGACGCTGCTGGTGCCGGAGAGCACCTCCCCGTCGGCGGCGATGCGGTCACCGGGACGGACCAGAATGTGGTCTCCGACGGCAAGCCGCTCGGCGGCGATCTCTTCGATCCGGCCGTCGGCCCCCTCCAGACGCGCCATCTTCGGCACCAGCGCGCTCAGGCTCCGAATGCTGGCGCGCGCGCGACCGGCCGCCAGGCCCTCCAGAAGTTCGCCGAGGAGGAAGAGAAAGATGACCGCCGCGGCTTCCGCCGTCGCGCCGATGACCAGCGCGCCCACGGTGGCGATCGTCATCAGCGTTTCGATGGAAAACGGGGTGCCCGCGAGCGCGGCGGCGAAGGCGCGCCGGGCGATGGGCACCAGCCCTACCATGAGGGCGGCGGCGTAGAACCAGGAGTCCAGATTCGGCAGGAGGCGGCCTGCGGCAAAGGCCAGTACGAGGGCGAGACCGCAGAAAAAGATCAGGCGCACCCGAGGCTGCCGCCACCAGGGCGCCTCGCCGGCAATCCCCGGGTGACCCGCGGCCGCCGCAGTATGCGCGACGTCCCGGGCCGTTGCCGCAGCAGTACCTTCGGCCGGGCTCTCTCCGGGCAGGAGGTGAAGCCGGTATCCGAGCCGCGTAACCTGCTTTTCGATCGCCGGTCGCACTGACTGCGGGTCGGCATGTTCCACGGTCATCGCGCCGCTCGTGGCGGAAACGGCGACGTCCTCGACGCCGTCGATGCGGCGCACCGCGGCATCGATCTTGCGCGCACAGCCGGCGCAATCCATGCCTTCCACCCGGTAACGGCTCCTGGCCAAAAGATCCGACATCTTCCTCGTCCTTGCACTCGTCCGATTGGAGCCTTACTTCCTCTAGCGACTATAGGAGCAAGCAAAAAAATGTCCGCACGTGTCATTTCCATCGGCGAGGCCGCCCGGCAGACCGGGGTGAAGGTGCCCACCATCCGCTTCTACGAGCAGATCGGGCTTTTGCCTTCGCCACCACGCAGCGACGGCAATCGGCGGCAGTTCGACGAAAAGGATCTCAGCCGCTTGAGCTTCATCCGGCATGCGCGGGAGCTTGGCTTCGAAGTCGGCGACATCCGCGAACTGTTGGCGCTCAGCGAAGCACCGCAAAGCTCCTGCCATGAAGCCGACAGCATCGCCTGGCGTCATCTGCGGGAGGTCGAGGCGCGCATTGCCAAGTTGCAGGCGCTGCGCGGAGAGCTGCAACGAATGGTTGATGAGTGCGGCCACGGAAAGGTTTGCGAATGCCAGGTCATCCAGGTGCTGACCGACCATGCGAGATGCCGTAACGAAACCCATTGAACGGCTCTTTTCCGATTTCCACGCGATCCGAATCACCGTGCGAGACGTATGTGTCGCGTAAACTTCAGGTTGTTTATTCGGCGGAATACGCTGATTGCAAGGTTGAATATTTTAGCGCAGCGTTGGATGTGCGCAGGCCCTTTGAAGAAAAACCCATTTTCAAAACAATTGGTTGAGTGCCGTAGCCGCTTTCTGTGGACGTTGTCGCAAGCGACGCTCGTTTAGGTTGTAATTATTCAACTCCTGCGTTAATTTTTGTGAAGTTCAGTCGATGGCAGGAGGGGCGCGTGATAGGGATGAGATCCTGAGAGGGGCTGGGACCGATCTGAGTGAGCGTTTCCCGTAAACCGAGTGGGTTTAAACGGTAGGTTGTAAATCTGCCGACTGCTTGGACGGGATATGCTTGAACCGCCGGCGTCCGGTTTCGGCGGTGTTGAAGCAGTTATCACCGCAGCTTTCCAGCCTCGGGCGAGCACGCTCGGGGAACGGGGCCTGCATGTCTCAGAAGGGTGAGCAAGGAGAAGAGGCTTGATACGAAGAACGCGAACCACGGACATGATTGCAAGAAAAGCCTTCATTCAAACGGGAAAGAGGTGGGGAAGATGAGTGCGCACAAACAGGACGGGCTGTCGTTCGCGACGCTGCGCGCCGCCGAGGCGGTGATCGAAACGAAAAGCCTGACGGGCGCGGCCCTGAAGCTCGGCATCAGCCAGCCGGCGATCAGCATGCATCTGGGCCGCCTTGAAAGGGCGATCGGCACCTCGCTCATCAAGAAGGTGGGCAACAAGATTATCGTCAAGGAGGAGATTTCCCGCCTGATCCGGCAGATGCTGGACCTGGAGAGACGCCTGAAAACGGTCGGCTACGAGAAGAACATCTCAAAGCTGAAGGTGGGAATCTGCACCTATTGCGCGCCGCTTCTGGTGGAGCGGACGGGCGCGCTCGGCAAGATGAAGGAGAACTTCGCCTGGCGCATCGCCGACTCGCGCCGGCTTGAGGAGATGTACGAGCAGGGCGAGCTCGACGCCGTTTTCCGGGCCCTTTATCCTTCCGAGATCGCGCCGGACCTGACGAGTGCATTTTCGCTGAAGTGGGTTGGCGAAAAGCAGCTCCTCGACTTCATGAAGAACGACGCGCACGGGCTTCCGGTGGTCCTGCCCTCGCCGCATTCCCCGCTCGGGGCCGTGGCGCGCGAGTGGCTGCGCCGTCACGAGGTGGTCTATGACATCGTCGGCGAGGTCGACGACATCATGACAGGGATCCGCCTCGTTTCGAGCGGTATCGCGCTGTGTCCGCTTCCTGTCTACGTGCTCGACCGGCTGTCGGTGGAACTGAACGCGTGTACGCAGATCCTGCCGGGGCAGGTCGCGGCGCGCTACGGCATGTTCTTCGACGAGCGGCGGTTCAACCTGCGCGCAGCGCTCGACATCTTCGAACTTCTCAAGGATGAATTGGTGCACGTGCCGCCGCCACACGAAATTTCCCGGCCAAGCCTGGCGCATCAGTAGCTTCCGCCCCGCTGGCGGCGGGGCAAGCGCGCCGCCGGCTACCGCTCGACCGGCTTGCCCGTCGACTGGCGCACGTGCAATTCCGGTTTGATCAGTTCCTGGGTCGGGTTCACCTCGGCGCCGTTCAGTCGGTCGAGCAGCACCCGGGCCGCCCTGCGGCCCACCTCCCGCTGACCGTTCCAGACCGTGGTCAGCGCCGGCGTGGCGATGGCGGCCTCTTCCAGATCGTCGTAGCCCGTGACGGAGATGTCGACGCCGGGCACCAGACCCGCCCGGGCGATGCCGTTCATGAGGCCGATGGCCACAAGGTCGTTCCAGCATACGGCGGCCGTCGGCTTGTCCTTGAGCGCCAGGAAGGCGCCCGTGACCTCGAAGCCCGCCTGCTTGGTGCGCGGGCCGGGGAAGCGCCACTCCGGTTTCACTTCGAGGCCCGCCTTCTCCATGGCCAGCACGTAGCCGCGATAGCGGTCGCGGCCCGTGGAGGTGTGGTCCGTGCCGCCGATCATGGCGATGCGGGTGTGGCCGAGCGAGATGAGATGGTTGGTGGCGAGACCAATGCCGTAGGCGTCGTCGCCGCGGAAGACAGGGACGCGCGCGCCCTCGACCGAGCGGGCGATCAGCACGACCGGCAGCCCGTTCTCCTCCGCAAGCGCGATGTCCTGGGCCGGCGTGCCGATGGCCGGCGACATGATCACCCCGTCGGCCCCGAGCTGGAGAAGGGTGTCGATGAAGGTGCGCTGCTTTTCGAGCTGGTCGTAGTGGTTCGACAGAAGAAAGGTCTGACGCGAGCGATCGAGCTCGCTTTCGATGGAGCGCAGGATCTCGGCGAAGAACGGGTTCATGATATCGTGGACGACGACCCCCACGATGCCTGAACGTGACGTTCTCAGGCTCGCCGCGCGGCGGTTGTAGATGTAACCGATTTCCCGGGCGTGCTCTTTGATGCGCTCTCGCGTCCCGTCGGCCACCAGCGGGCTGTCGCGCAGCGCCAGCGATACGGTCGCCGTCGATACGCCGAGTGCATCGGCGATGGTCGAAAGCTTGATCTTCTGCGCCAGGGCGCCCCTCCTGGCTTGACGCCTTTTAAACTGTTTGAAGCCGCTTATGCCATCGATCAGGTGAAGGTCAAAGCCTTTTTGCCCGGGGATCGTCCTGCGCGCGCGCCGCCTTGCGGGCGGCAAGCCGCAGCTTGTGCTCGCGGCGGACGATGTAGAGGCCGCTCGTGACAATGATCGCTGCACCGAGGATCGTCCACGCATCAGGCAGGTCACCGAAGACGACATAGCCGAAGGCCACCATCCAGACCATCTGCAGATAGGGATAGGGTGCAAGCGCATAGGTCGTCGCCTGGCGGTAGGCGAGGATCAGGAGCCAGTGCCCGAACCCGCCGAAGAAGCCGAGCGCGACAAGCACCACCCAGTGCAGCGGGTCGGTGGGAAGGGTGCCGTAGAGCGGCACTGCGGGAAAGATGAGCACGACCGGCGTTAGGGCCGAATAAAAGATGAGGCTTTCCGCCGTCTCCCGGGCGCCCATGCGGCGCGTCAGAATGACGTAGAGCGAATAGCAGGTCATGGCGCCGAGCGCGAAGACGTGGCCGATGGAGAAGGTGCCGAAACCCGGCCGGGTGATAACGAGCACGCCGGCGAAGCCGGCCAAGATCGCCATCCAGCGCCGCCAGCCGGCCCACTCGCCCAGAAGCGGTCCGGCGAGCGCGGTAATGACCATCGGCGCGAAGAAGAAGATGGAAACCGTCTCGGCGAGCTGCAGTGTGCGCAGAGCCAGGAAATTGCAGAGTGTCGACCCGAACAGCAGGCCGCCGCGCACGATCTGCCAGGGCAGGCTCGAGACCCTGAAGAGGGCGGGGTTCTTCCATGCCTGAAACAACAGCAGAACCAGCACCAGATGGACTGCGAAGCGCACCCAGGCCACGAAGGGCGCTTCGAATCCGGCGGTGACCAGAAACTTGCCGCTGGTGTCGAGGCACGAAAACAGAAAACCGGAGCCGAAGATCAGCCCGATCGCCGAAGCGGGCGCTCCGGCGTCGGGGACGGCGTCCCGCTGCTCCCGGACGCCGCGCTCGTTGAAAGTCGTCATGGAATCTCCGCCGCGGGAAGACGGGTGGAACGGGCACATGAGCGCGCAGAAAGGTCATTGTGCCCGAAAGGTCCGACCACGCCAAGGGTTGCGGCCTTCCTGGCCCAACGCAGCCTTGACCCTAGTCCTAACGGCCTCCGGCCCGTGGCGGAGACTTCACGCTTCCTGCCCCGGCTCCAGTTCTTCGCCGTCGGGTTGCACGCCGTTCCGGGACAGATTCGCCTCGATGCGTGCGAGAAACTTGGCGAGCACCTTCTGCTCCTTCTTGTCCAGCGACTTCAGCGCCTGTTTCTCGGTCTTGCGGAGCGACTTCTCGATGGCGCGGATCGCCTGTTCTCCATGGTCGGTCAGGAAGATGTGGGCACGCCGCGCGTCCTCTTCGGAGGCGCGCTTTTCCACGAACCCCTGGGCGGCGAGCCGGTTGATCGTTTTCGTGATCGTCGGCGGCCGCACGCCCAGCTTCTCCGAAAGCTGGCTGGGTGTCTGACCGTTCTCTTGGAAAAGGGCGAGCATGATCTGGTCCTGTCCGGCATAGAGTCCCTGGTCGAGCAGCCGCTCGGCAAGGACGGTGCGCGACAGCCGAGCCGCGGTCTGCAGCCGGCCTATGATTGAGCCTTTCGCTGTCTTGGCCATGTGGTGTTTCCCTTTGCCCATGCGCCCGGTGGACCCCTCTCTCACACCGGCTCATTCCCCACTTGGAAGATAGGCCGGCAAACAATCTTGGCAACAACCCCCGCCGCTTGTCCCACAGCAAGTCTCGGAATAGCCTGCTCAAAGCCGCTGTTCGTTTCCAGGCTAATGCCAAAGGGGCGTATCAGACTTGTGACAAAGGAGGCGCATCTGACCTGCCGCGCGCGAATCGCCGTCCTGCCGCTCGGGGCGACAGAGCAGCACGGACCGCACTTGCCGCCCGAGACGGATTGGCTCATCGCCGAGGCCGTTGCCGAGCGGGTGCGTGCTGGGGCTGACGGCCTGCCCGTGGATTTCCTGCCTGTCGAAAAGGTCGGCTATTCCATCGAGCATGCGCATGATGCGCGCACCCTCTCGCTTCCATTCGACAAGGCCGTGCGGCGATGGACCGGCATCGGCGAACGGCTTTCGGAGCGCGGCACGCGCAAGCTTGTCATGCTCAACGCGCATGGCGGCAACTCGCCGTTGATGACGGTTGTCGCCACGGAACTGCGCGTGCGGTGCCGTATGCTCGCGGTCGCCACCAGTTGGACCCGATTCGGCTATCCGCCGGATCTCGTCTCCGAGGAGGAACGGGCGCTCGGCATCCATGGCGGCTTTGTCGAGACCTCGGTCATGCTGGCGATCCGGCCCGATCTCGTAGCCATGGAGCGGGCGCGCGACTTCGCCTCCGCGCAGGCCGGTTTTCGGCGCGACTTTAGGCATCTGCGCGCCTACGGACCGCATGCCTTCGGGTGGACAATGCGCGATCTTTCGCCCGACGGCGTGGTGGGCAACGCCGCCGCCGCGAGCGCTGAAGCGGGAGGGCGGATTCTCGACCACGCGGCGGCGGGGCTGCTGCAGCTTCTGGCCGATGTGGACCGTTTCGACCTGACGCATTTCGATGCTCCTTGAGGGCGTGCATCACGCCTGTCGAACGCTTATATGAGACCGAGCAAAACCACCCGTGCGAGAGATATCCATGTCCGAACAGCCATCGCAAATTCCGGTCACCGTGCTCACCGGCTATCTCGGCTCCGGCAAGACCACGCTTTTGAACCGCATTCTCTCGGAGGACCACGGCAAGCGCTATGCCGTCATCGTCAACGAGTTCGGCGAGATCGGCATCGACAACGACCTGATCGTGGAATCCGACGAGGAAATCTACGAGATGAACAATGGCTGCGTGTGCTGCACGGTGCGCGGCGACCTCGTGCGCGTGGTGGAGGGCCTGACGCGCCGGCCCGGCCGCTTCGACGCGATCGTCGTCGAGACCACGGGGCTGGCGGATCCGGCACCGGTGGCGCAGACCTTCTTCATGGACGACGATGTGCGCGCCAAGACCAGGCTCGACGCGGTCGTGGCGCTGGTCGACGCCAAGCATCTGCCGCTGAGGCTCAAGGACACGCGCGAGGCTCAGGACCAGATCGCCTTCGCCGACGTGGTGGTGCTCAACAAGACGGACCTCGTCGACGAGGAGGAACTGGCGGCGGTGGAAGCGGCGGTGCGCACCATCAATCCCTCCGCGCGCATCCACAGGAGCGAACGCGCGGGCGTGGCCCTTTCCGAGGTGCTCGACCGCGGCGCGTTCGACCTGCAGCGGGCGATCGACAACGACCCGCATTTTCTCGGCCATGATCAGCCCGACCATGTCTGCGGGCCGGATTGCGATCATGATCACGATCACCACCATGGCCACGAGCATGATCACCACCATCACGCACACGGCGGGCTGTCGGACGTCCACGATGTCGGCGTGAAATCGATCTCGCTGCGTGGTGGGGAGATGGACCCGAAGAAGTTCTTTCCGTGGATCCAGAAGACGACACAGGTGGACGGGCCGAACATCCTGCGGCTGAAGGGCATCATCGCCTTTCCCGACGATCCGGACCGCTATGTCCTGCAAGGCGTGCACATGATCCTGGAGGGCGATCACCAGCGGCCCTGGAAGGAAGACGAGAAACGGGAAAGCCGTCTGGTCTTCATCGGAAGGGACCTCGACGCGGAGCGGCTGAAGCGCACTTTCGAGGCGTGCCAGATTTAGGCGAACGTCTTTAATTCTCGTGGTTCGCCTTTCGACACAAGCTCAGGAGGCCCGCCGAGAGGTGAAGGCATCACCACGCCACGCGATCATCCACATCGAGGAGAAGGGCAAACACCAGCCCTCATCCTGAGCTTGTCGAAGGACGAGGGCGGGATGCAGGCCGCGTCATCCGAAAGAGAAACACGATAGCCCATGCCCACAGTCGCCCCGCTCGATCTCGAGACCCATTGCGTCGCCGCAGCCTGGCTGAACGACATTCCCTTCTTCGCGCTTGCCGACGGCGTGATCCACCGGCTCGATAACGGCCACAAATGGTGCGAGGGGCATGATGGGCTTTTATGCGCGGCTCCTGCGTTCGATAGAAAGTCGCTGATCACGGGCGGGGAGGACGGCAAAGTGATGGCCGTAGGCGCCGATGGAAGCGCAGTAGAACTTGGCGAGATCGGCCGCAAATGGGTGACGAGCATTGCTGCCGGTCCCCAAGGCGCAGTCGCGTTCGCCAGCGGGCGTTCGGCCCATGTCCGCTTCAGTGATGGCAGGATGCGCGAATTCCAGCATCCGCGCTCGGTCGAGGGGATCGCCTTCGCGCCCAAGGGCATGCGGCTCGCCGTCGCCCGCTACAACGGCGCCACGCTGCATTTTGCCGCCACCGAAGGCAAGCCGACGGAACTCGAGTGGGGGGGCGCACATACCGGCATCACCTTTTCGCCGGACGGAAAGTTCCTGGTCACCACCATGCAGGAAAACGCATTGCATGGCTGGAAGCTTGCCGACGGCAAGCACATGCGCATGGCCGGCTATCCGGCGAAGGTGAAGAGCTTTTCGTGGAGCGTGAAGGGCCGATGGCTCGCCACCTCCGGAGCGCCGGCGGCGATCGTCTGGCCGTTCCAGGCCAAGGACGGCCCCATGGGCAAGGCGCCGCTGGAGCTCGGCACGCGCGGCGATACGATGGTCACCCAGGTCTGCTGTCATCCGACGGAGGATGTGGTGGCGATCGGCTATGGCGACGGCATGGTGCTTGCCGTCCGCTTCGGCGATGCCAAGGAGGTGCTTTTGCGCCGTTCCGGCAAGAGCGCGGTCACCGCCATGTGCTGGGATGACGAAGGTCGACGGCTCGCCTTCGGATGCGAGAACGGAGAGTGCGGCGTGATCGACATCAGTGCCTGAACCGCGCCGGCGGTCAATCGCAGGAACCTTTCCTCGCCTTTCCGCTTTGGCGTTTGAACGCCCGGGAAAGGACACCCATGGCTGCCGAGACCGCGGAAAAGACAGCGCCCGCCTCGCTCGATGCCGTGCGCGAGGAAGCGGAGGAATGCAGGCGCTGCGATCTTTACAGGAACGCCACGCAGACCGTTTTCGGCGAGGGCGGGGAGAATGCCCGCGCGGTTTTCGTGGGCGAGCAGCCGGGCGACAAGGAGGACATCGAGGGTCGACCCTTCGTGGGGCCGGCGGGAAAGCTCTTTGACGACGTCCTCGAGGAAGTCGGCATCGAGCGGAAGAAGACTTACGTCACCAATGCCGTCAAGCACTTCAAGTTCGAGCCGCGCGGCAAGCGCCGCATCCATTCCAAGCCCAATGCCGGCGAGATAAGGGCCTGCCGCTGGTGGCTCGATCAGGAGCTGACGTTCTTGAAGCCGGAGGTGACAGTGGCGCTCGGGGCCACTGCGGCGCGGGCGCTCGTCGGCAGACCGGTGCCGATCACCAAGATGCGCGGCAACATTGTTCAGAGCGCCGAAGGCGTGCCCGTTTTCATCACCGTTCATCCCTCGTCGCTCCTGCGCATCCCCGACCGCGAAGTACGCCATGCCGCGCGTGCGCAGTTCGCCGACGACATGCGCAAGGTGAAGAAGCTGATGAAGGGGTGATCGGTTTCGGCAACCGCGTCCGTCATCCCGGAAGCCCCAAAGAGGCTATCCGGGACCCATTGGCCGTGGGATCGTCGAGCGCGGCCCGGTTGTTATCTGGCCACTCGTCAGTGCCGCTATCGCCCTCTGTGGAGGCCGGCCATGCCTCTCAATGGGTCCCGGGTCTCGCTCCGCTCGCCCGGGATGACGACCGGTGTTCTCCACATTTATCGCACCAGCACCGCCCGCAAATCGTTCACGTTCGTCCCCGTCGGGCCTGGCACGAACAGGTCGCCCAGCATGTTGAAGGCGCCCCAGGCGTCGTGCGTGGCAAGCAGCGCCTTGGGGTCGCAGCCGGCCGCGCGCAGCCGGGCGGCGGTGGTGTGATCGGCAAAGGCGCCGGCATTGTCTTCGGAGCCGTCGATGCCGTCGGTATCGGCGGCGAAAGCCGCGATCCCCTCCACATCCTCGATGCCCAGGGCCAGCGCCAGAAGGAATTCGCTGTTCCGCCCGCCGCGGCCGCCTTTCCCGCGTATGGTAACCGTGGTCTCTCCACCGGAAAGAATGAGTACCGGCTTGCGGAAGGGGCGGTCGCGCAGCGCCACCTCGCGGGCGATCGCCGCGTGGACCTGACCCACCTCGCGCGCCTCGCCTTCCATGGCGTCGGAGAGGATCGCCGGCGTGACGCCGTGTCTTTCGGCCTCGGCGGCGGCTGCCTCGAGCGACCGGGCGGCGGAGGCGATAACGTGGACCTCGTTGCCGGCAAAGCGTGGGTCGTCGGACTTCGGCGCGTCGGCTTGCGGCGACTTCAGGTGACGCAGGGCGGCTTCGGGCAGGGCGAGGTTCCACGTCTCGATCACTGCCAGCGCATCCTGCCGCGTCGCCGGGTCGGGCACGGTGGGACCGGAGGAGACGAGGGCGGGGTTGTCGCCCGGAATGTCGGAGACGATCAGCGAGACCACGCGCGCTGGATGTGCGGCGGCGGCGAGCCGTCCGCCCTTGATGGCGGAAAGGTGCTTGCGCACCGTGTTCATGGCGGAGATGGGCGCACCCGAGGCGAGAAGCGCTTCGTTGACGGCGATCTCGTCGTCGAGCGTCAGGCTGGGCGGCGGGGCGGGCAGAAGGGCCGAGCCGCCGCCGCAGACGAGCGCCACCACGAGATCGTCCTCCGTCAGTCCTTCCACGCACTGCAGCAGGCGGCGCGCGCCTTCGCGGCCGGCGGCATCCGGCACCGGGTGGGCGGCCTCGACAACCTCGATCCGTGTCGTCGGCGCTCCATAGCCGTAGCGGGTCACCACCATTCCCTCGATCGGCCCGTCCCAGGCCTCCTCGAATGCCTGCGCCATCTGCGCGGCACCCTTGCCGGCGCCGACGACGATGGTGCGTCCCCTGGGGCGGGCGGGCAGGTGCGTGCGGACGGTCTTCTTGGGATCAGCGGCTGCGACCGCGGCGCGGAAGAGGCCTTCGAAGAAGGGTTTGGGGTCTATCGTCATTCGAGAGCACTCCTCCTCGGGCATTCCGACCCGTGGCTTTGCCGAGCCGAAAACGTCGACCGCTGGTGGGGTGTCAGTGTTTAGGCATGGGTCCTCGGGTCAAGCCCGAGGATGACGACGTTAAAAGTGACACGGCCAGTCAGACGGGTAGGCGATTGGCGCAAACCTCGGAATCTCGTCATCCTCGGGCTTGACCCGAGGATCCATGCCGTGATGTTCCAACAAGAGCGGTCACGGTCGCAAGCTCTGGTAGCCGGAATTTCGTCGACTCTGCAAGGGCGCCAGGCGGGTTCAAAGCCCGCCCTTGACCGCTTCCCCCGCCACATAGGTCTCCACCACGGCACGGTCGTCGCCCAGCGTCTGCAGCACGAAGAGCTCCTCGGCGAGTGTTTCGGCACGCTCCATGCGCAGGCGCATGGCCGGCGTGGCGCATGCGTTTAGAACCACGAGATCGGCGTCGGTTCCAGGCTCCAGCGTGCCAATGCGGCTTTCCAGCGACAGGGCTTCGGCGTTGCCGCGGGTGATCTGCCAGAAGGAGGCGAGCGGATTGAGCTTCTCGCCGTGGTAGGCGACGACCTTGTAGCCTTCGTCCATGGTGCGCAGCATGGAATAGTTGGTGCCCCCGCCCACATCCGTCGCCGCGGCGATGCGCAGCGGTTTGGCGCGGCGGCGATAGCGCTGGTAATCGAACAGGCCCGAACCCAGGAAGAGGTTCGAGGTAGGGCAGAAGACGGCCACCGAGCCCGAGTCCGACAGCACGTCGGCCTCGCGTTCGGACAGGTGGACGCAGTGACCGAAGAGGCTTTTCGGGCCGAGCAGGCCGTAGTGTTCGTAAATCCCGGTGTAGTCCGGCGCCTCCGGATAAAGATCGCAGGAGAGAGCGATCTCGGCGTGGTTTTCCGAGAGATGCGTCTGCATGTGCAGGTCGGGATGTTCCTCGACCAGCGCCTGCGCCATCTCCAACTGTTCGGGCGTTGAGGTGATGGCGAAGCGCGGCGTGATCGCGTAATGAAGCCGCCCCCTGCCGTGCCACTGTTCGATGAGCCGCTTGGTGTCGTCATAGCTCGATCGGGGCGTGTCGGTGAGCGCGCGGGGCGCGCTGCGGTCCATCATCACCTTGCCGGCGATCATGCACATGCCGCGCCCTTCCGCTTCCGCGAAAAAGGCTTCGGCCGATTGCGGGTGCACCGTGCAATAGACGGCGGCAGTGGTGGTGCCGTGGCGGACGAGCTCGTCCAGGAAGCAGCCGGCGATGCGGGCGGCGTGCGCTTGGTCGTGAAACTCCGCCTCTGCCGGGAAGGTGTAGGTGTTGAGCCAGTCGAGAAGCTCGGCGCCGAAGCTGGCGATCACCTGCGCCTGCGGGAAATGGGCATGCGCGTCGACGAAGCCGGGCATGAGGAGATGCGGGCGGTGGTCGATGATCTCGGCCGCCCCGGCGGCGGCCTTCACCTCGGCAAAGGCGCCGGCGGCGCGGATGATGCCTCCCTCGACGAGCACCGCGCCGTCCTCCTCGAAACGATAGGAGGCGCCATCGTCGGCAGCCTGCGGTTCCGCCAGGAAGGTCAGCAGCCGCCCGCGGATGAGTTTCATCGTCATGACGTCCACCTCATCGCGCTTCTTCGAACCAGGTAACGAGCAGCCGGCGCTCTTCCTCCGTCATTGCGGAAACGTTGCCCGGCGGCATGGCGTGGCTGCGGCCCGCCTGAAGATAGATTTCGCGCGCATGCGCGGCAATCGCGGCGTCCGTGTCGAGCACGACATCCTTCGGCGCCGCGCGCACGCCCGCGAATCCTGGCTCGGCCGCATGGCACATGGCGCAGCGGCCCATCACCGTGTCGCGCACGGCGGGAAAATGGGTCGAGGCCAGGAAACGCTCTTCCGCCGCCGAGACCTGGCGTTCGCCGGTCAGCACCGCGGGGACGGTGGACAGCCACATGATGATGACGAAGAGGATGGCCGACAACGCCCAGGTCCAGTGCGGATTGCCTTTGCGGGCGTGCACGGTGTTGAAATAGTGCCTGATCAGCACGCCGATGATGAAGATGAGCGCGGCGATCACCCAGTTGAACTTTGTGCCGAACGCCAGGGGATAGTGGTTCGACAGCATCAGGAAGACCACAGGCAGGGTGAGATAGTTGTTGTGCAGCGAGCGCTGTTTCGCCTGGGCACCCAGCTTCGGCGCCGGGTCGCGCCCGGCCTTGAGTTCCGCCACCACGATCTTCTGGTTGGGAATGATGAGGAGAAAGACGTTGGCCGTCATGATCGTGGCGGTGAAGGCACCCAGATGCAGGAACGCGGCGCGGCCGGTGAAAAGCTGGGTGTAGCCCCAGCTCATGGCCACGAGAATGGCGTAGAGCACGAGCATGAGGGCGGTATCGTTCTTGCCGAGCCGCGACTTGCAGAGCATGTCGTAAAGCAGCCAGCCGAGGCCGATCGAGGCAAGCGAGATGAGGATGGCGACCGGCGCTGAAACGTCGAGCACGTTGCGGTCGATCAGATAAAGGTCGGCGCCGGCATAGTAGATGATCGCCAGAAGGGCGAAACCGGACAGCCACGTGGCGTAGGATTCCCATTTGAACCAGGTCAGGTGCTCCGGCAATTGCGGCGGCGCCACCAGATATTTCTGGATGTTGTAGAAACCGCCGCCATGCACCTGCCATTCCTCGCCATGCACGCCCTCCGGCAAGCCGGGACGCCTGGTGAGGCCGAGGTCCAGAGCGATGAAATAAAAGGACGAGCCGATCCAGGCGATGGCGGTGACCACGTGCAGCCAGCGCACAGCAAAGCCCAGCCAGTCCCACATTACGGCGAAATCGTCCACGCCCTGCTCCTTTGCCGATCTTCAAGTGTCGAGCTTACGGTTTTCGATACAAACAAAAAGAGAAGCACGGCACGATGACTTTCAAAATTTTCTGGAAAATCGTCGTGCTAAATGCATGCTGAGAGTATGGCCTATTTCGACAACATCTCGGTGTTCGTGCGCGTGGTGGAACTCGGCAGCCTTTCGGCCGCGGGTCGGGATCTGCGCATTTCGCCGGCGGTCGCCTCGAACCGGGTCAAGGAACTGGAGAAATATCTGGGCGTGCGGCTCTTGAACCGTACGACGCGGCAATTGACGCCGACCGAGCACGGGCGTGCCTTCTATGAAGGGGCCAAGAAGGTGTTGGAAGCGGTGGAGGAGGCCGAAGCCTCCGTTGCTGCACTCTCCGGCCAGCCGCGCGGCACCATCCGCGTCACGGCACCGCTGGGGCTGGGAAAGCGGCTGATCGCCAGCGGCATCCCGGAGTTTCGCGACCGCTATCCGCATATCGAGGTGCGGCTCAGGCTTTCGGACCGCGCGGTGGACCTGATGCACGAGGGCATCGATGTCGCCTTCAAGCTGGGCGTTCTGGAGGATTCCAGCCTGCGCATGCGCGGCATCATGGATTGCGAGCGGGTTCTGGCGGCCTCGCCGGATTATCTCGAACGACGTGGCGAGCCCGCGCGGCCGGAAGAGCTCGTCGAAGACGGGCACGATTGCCTTATGCTGCGCTTTCCCGGCACGCACGAGTATTTCTGGACCCTGCAGACGGACGAAGGGCCAAGGAAGTTCGAGGTGCACGGACCCTTCGATACCGATGACGGCGACGTGATTACCGGCTGGGCGCTCGCCGGCCACGGCATCATCAACAAGCCGCGTTTCGAGATCGAGCCGTTCATCCGCGACAGGCGGCTCAGGATCATCCTCCCAGAGACGCCGCCGACGGCTGTGAAGCTCGCCGCCATCTATCCGCACAAGAAGCTGCAGGATCCCAAGGTGCGGCTCCTGGTCGATTTCATGGCCGAGCGCTGTCAGCGTCTCATCAGGGAGATACTTGCAGGGCGGTAAGCCCGCCCGCGCGCCGATGACAGCGTGCGGCGCCGGTAGCCCCCGAGCCCCGCCCTATCCGTGCGCTTGCAGCAATGGCATTGTTTTCGTTTGTCGGCCATATTCAGCTCACAATTTACCCGATATTTCGCGTCTGTTTACAGAAAGTATTTGAGGAAGTATACGTATGATGAAATACATTTTTGCCGCGACCATTTTCTCCTGCGCTTTTGGCTTCGCCGCGGCCAATGCGGCTGAGACGGGCGCGCAGGCGAGCGAGGCCGCCTCGAAGCCGGCGGAGCAGACAAAACTCGGCGTTCTGTCTTGCGTCGTGGATGGGGGCATTGGTCTGCTCATCGGTTCGAGCAAGGGCGTGAATTGCGAATTCACCCATTCCGACGGAACCGTCGAGCGGTATACCGGCACGATGGGCAAGCTCGGCCTCGACATCGGCATCACCGCGAAGTCGTACCTGAAGTGGGTCGTGGTCACGCCCATCGGCAATGAAGTCGGCGAGCACGCGCTGGCAGGTGACTATGTGGGCGTCTCCGCCGGCGGGTCGATCGGCCTTGGCCTCGGCGCCAACGCTCTGATCGGCGGCTCCAGCAAGAAGATCGGACTGCAGCCCTTCAGCGCCGAAGGCACCAAGGGCCTCAATGTGGCGATCGGGGCCAGCAAGCTGTCCCTTAAGCCGGCCGGCTGACACATCCTGTGCCTTTGTAGCTTGCGAAGTTGGTAGGGTGCGCGGTTTCCGCGTGCCCTGCCGTCCGCCATCGGGGGGTGTCGCCCGCACATTTGCGAGGATCGTCGCAAACGACGCTGCCGCTGCCGTCTCCATGCACTTCCCGAGGTCGCGCCGTCGCTTGTGGGCGTAAACGCTTTTGCTTTCATATTGCATATTGTACGAACGGAGTACTTTCTTGCTTAAACATAATTTTGTTTGCAGAGGGATTGCCCTGGGTATTGCGCTCTGCGCTGGCGGCTTCCCCGCTCTCGCTCAGGAGGACGAGCGTCACTTCTGGTCCGGCGACTGGTCTCTTACGGTGGGTGCCACGGGGCTGGCGGGACCGCGTTTCGAGGGCTCGGGCAGCCGCGCGTTTCAGGCCGCGCCGCTGATTTCCCTCGGCCGCCAGGGCAACACGGCCCGGTTCACCTCGCGCAATGACAACCCCTCGTTTGCCATCATCGACACGCCCAGTTTCAGAACCGGTGTCGCCGGCAAGCTGCTGTTCGGGCGCGACGAGGAGACGTCGGACGACCTGAAGGGGCTCGATCCCGTGAAGTGGGGCGCCGAGGCGGGCGTGTTCGCCGAGGTCTATCCGCTTGAGTGGATGCGCGTGCGCGCGGAGGTGCGGCATGGCATTCGCTCCCACGACGGCGTCGTGGGTGATCTGTCCGCGGACGCCTTCGCGGACGTGACGCCGGTCATTCGCGTTTCCGCGGGACCGCGACTCTCCTTTGCCAGCGCCGGATATTTCGACGCCTACTATGGCGTCGATGCCGACGAGGCGGCTGCGTCCGGTCTTGCCGAATACCATCCTGGCAGCGGCATCAAGTCCGTCGGTTTCGGCGGCGCGATCACCTGGAAGACCACGGACAGGATCACGACGACCCTGTTTGCCGAGTACGAGCGGTTGAAGGGCCCTGCCGCTGACTCCAGCCTCGTGCGCGAGCGCGGCTCGGCCGACCAACTGACCATCGGCCTTTCGGCGACATACCGTTTCGACTTCACGCTGCACTGAGGCTCTGCGTCCTCCGCCATCCCCTCAGGTAACGCGTGTGAGTGCGGCGATCACCTCAGCGGCAGCCACCGCGGCGATGACGGAGGGGCGTTTGTCCCGCACCGTCTCGCCGCCGATCGGTGTGACAAGCCGGGCCAGGCGTCGCTCGTCGCCGCCGTTCTTCAGATACCAGCTTTTGAACGTCGCCTTTTTCGTCTTCGAGCCGATCATGCCGACATAGGCCGCGTCCTCGCGCGCCAGGGCCTCGGAAACGATCAGGAAATCGAGCGCATGGTCGTGGGTGAGCACGATGAAGGCGGCGCCCGCCGGCGCCTCGCGGACAGCCTCCTCCGGCACCGCCGTCAGGCGCGTTTCCACCTCCTGCGGGATGCCTTCTTCTAGGACGTCGGCCCGCGTCTCGAGGAGAACGGTTCGGACCGGAAGAAGCGCAAGCGCTGCCGCCAGAGCCCGGCCGACATGGCCGCCGCCGAAGAGATAGACATGCGGCCTTGCGGCATCCTCGGTCTCTGCGCGGCGCGCCAGCTCGGCGCGATCTTCAGGCTCGGCGATGCGGATGGCGAGCCCTACGTGTCCGCCGCAGCACTGGCCAATTTCGGGGCCGAGCGGGATATCGAGAGCGCCGGTGGCGATGTTCTTCTCGATCAACTCGCGCGCTCGGGCGATGGCGAGAAACTCGAGCTGCCCGCCGCCGATCGTGCCGAGGATGGCGTCGGGGGACACAAGCATCCACGCGCCTCTCTCGCGCGGGGTGGAACCCTTGGCCTCGGTCACCTCGACCAGGGCCACCGTGGGCGCCGTATCGAGGAAGGCGGCAAGGCTTTTGGCGAGCGCCGTCATGGCCGATTGCCGTCGGTTTGCCTACCAGCCCGGATCAGGCGGGCGTGCAGGAGCGAACGCATGTCAAATCGCTGCGCCAAGCCAATCAATCTACTTCCCCGCGTCCGCCTTCAGCCGCTCCACGGCCATCAGCACGCGCTCGGGCGTGGCGGGCGTGTCGAGGCGCGGGCAGATCTTGTGGTCGGCCACACTCGCCACCGCATCGGAGAGCGCATGCAGCACCGACATGGCGAGCATGAAGGGCGGCTCGCCGACGGCCTTGGAGCGGTGAACCGTGGGCTCGGCGTTTTCAGCCCAGTCGGCCAATGTCACGTTGAAGACCTTCGGCCGGTCGGAAGCGAGCGGGATCTTGTAGGTGGAGGGGGCGTGCGTTGTCAGCCGGCCCTTCTCGTCCCAGACCAGTTCCTCCGTCGTCAGCCAGCCCATCCCCTGGATGAAGCCACCCTCGATCTGGCCGATGTCGATGGCGCGGTTCAGCGATTTGCCGGTCTCGTGCAGGATATCCACCTGCTCGATCATGTATTCGCCGGTCAGCGTGTCGATCGAGACCTCCGCGCAGGCCGCGCCATAGGCGAAATAGTAGAAGGGGTGGCCCTGGCCCTTGTCGCGGTCCCAGTGGATCTTCGGGGTCTTGTAGAAACCGGCCGCCGAAAGCTGGATGCGGGCCATGTAGGCCTGGCGGACGAGATCGGGGAAGGGGATTTCCTGGTTGCCCACCCGCACACGGCCCGGCAGGAAGGCGATCTGCTCCTTCGGCACGCCATGGCGCTCGGCTGCGAAATCGATCAGGCGGTCCTTGATCTGGCGCGCGGCGTTCTGCGCGGCCATGCCGTTCAGGTCAGAGCCGGAGGAAGCGGCGGTGGCCGATGTGTTGGGCACCTTGCCGGTGGTGGTGGCGGTGATCTTCACCTGGTCGATGTCGATCTGGAATTCCTCCGCGACGACCTGCGCCACCTTCGTGTAGAGGCCCTGGCCCATCTCCGTGCCGCCATGGTTCAGGTGCACGGAGCCGTCGGTATAGACGTGGACCAGCGCGCCGGCCTGGTTGTAGTGGGTGGCGGTGAAGGAGATGCCGAACTTCACCGGTGTGAGCGCGATGCCGCGCTTGATGATCGCGCTTTTGGCGTTGAATTCATTGATCGCCTGCCGCCGGGCGGCGTAGTTCGCGCTCTCCTCCAGTTCGCTCACAACGCGGTGGACGACGTTGTCCTCGACCGTCTGGTGGTAGGGCGTGACGTTGCGGTCGACCTCACCGTAGAAATTCTTCTTGCGTATCTCCAGCGGATCCTCGCCGAGGGCGAAGGCGACTTCCTCGATGATGCGCTCCGCCCCCACCATGCCTTGCGGTCCGCCGAAGCCGCGGAAGGCGGTGTTGGAGACCGTGTTGGTGTAGAGCGGCGCGGAGACGGCGCGTACGGCGGGATAGTAATAGGTGTTGTCGCAATGAAACAGCGCGCGGTCCGTCACCGGGCCGGAGAGGTCGGCGGAAAAGCCGCAGCGGGCGGCGTAGGTGAAGTCTGCCCCGAGGATCGTACCGTCCTCCTCGAAGCCCACCGTGTAGTCGATCAGGAAATCGTGCCGCTTGCCGGTGGCCGTCATGTCGTCGTCGCGGTCTGGGCGCAGCTTGACCGGGCGGCCGGTACGCTTGGCGGCGATGGCGGCGACGACCGCGAACAGGTTCGCCTGGGTCTCCTTGCCGCCGAAGCCTCCGCCCATACGGCGAACCTCGATGGCGACGGCGTGGGAGGAGATGCCCAGCGCATGGGCCACCATGTGCTGCACCTCGCTCGGGTGCTGCGTGGAGGAATGGACCGTCACGTCCATGTCCTCGCCCGGCACGGCAAACGCGATCTGCCCTTCAAGGTAGAAATGGTCCTGGCCGCCGACGCGCATGCGCCCCTTGATGCGGCGGGGGGCCGCGGCGATCGCCTTTTCCGCATCGCCACGAACGAGGGCCAGCGGCTTGGTGACGAGCCGGGCGTTCTTCGGGTCCGCCTCGGCGATGTCGATCAGCGCCGGCTGCTCGTCATATTCGATCTTCGCCAGCCGACAGGCGCGGCGCGCGGCCTCGCGCGTTTCGGCGATCACGGCAAAGACGGGCTGGCCGAGGAAGTGGACCTCATGTTCCGCCAGGATCGGCTCGTCATGGAGCCCGGGGGGACTGATGTCGTTTTCGCCCGGCACGTCGCGGGCGGTCAGCACCGCCACGACGCCCGGCGCCTTCTCGACCTCGGAGAGGTCCATCTCCCGGATGGTGCCGTGCGCGACCGCGGACAGTCCCAGATAGGCATGCAGCGTGCCGGCGGGTTCGGCCATATCGTCGATGTAGACGGCCTCGCCGGTCACGTGCTTGTGCGCGGAGTCGTGCCGGCGGTCGGTGCCGACGCCGCCGGAGATTGTCGTCTTCGTGAGATCGAGCGCTTCGTGTCTGGTCATGCGGCGATCTCCTTATGATCGCGCCCCACCTCCAGCGGGCCGGGATCGCCCGATGTTTCCAGGAAGAACCGGCGCAGGAGGTTCTTCGCCGCCAGCATGCGGTACTCGGCGGAGGCGCGCATGTCGCTGATGGGGGTGAAGTCCTGTTCAAGCGCGGTGACGGCCCGCTCGACGGTTTCGCGCGTCCATGCGTTTCCGACAAGGGCGGCCTCGGCCGCCGCGGCGCGTTTCGGTGTCGGCGCCATGCCGCCATAGGCGAGGCGGGCCGAGGCGACCGTTCCATCGCTTGCGCGTTTCACGGCGAAGGCGCCGAGCGCGGCGGTGATATCCTCGTCGCGCCGCTTGGAGATCTTCCACACCGCAAAATGCGTGTCGGGATCGGGCAGCGGGACGTGCACCGCCTCGACGAATTCGCCGGGCTGCCTGTCCTGCTGGCCATAGCCGATGAAGAAGTCCTCGAGCGGGATGGTGCGCCGCCTGTTTCCCTTGCGCAGCGTCAGCGTGGCGCCGAGGGCGATCAGCGGCGGCGGGGTGTCGCCGATCGGCGAACCGTTGGCGATGTTGCCGCCGATCGTGCCCATATTGCGCACCTGATCGCCGCCGATGCGGTCGATCAGGCGGCCGAAAGCCGGTACGTGCGTCGCCAGAAGGGGAAACGCCTCGGAATAGCTTACCCCGGCACCGATCGACAGCGTGCCGTCCTTCTCCGAGATGGTGTGAAGCGCCTCCAGCCCGCCGATGAAGACGACCGGCGCGATGTCGCGCATGAACTTCGTCACCCACAGGCCGACATCGGTGCTGCCGGCCACCACGGTGGCTTCCGGCTCCGCTTCGAGCACATGCGCCAGGTCGTCGACGCTCGCCGGAATGACAAGGCGCTCGCGCCCTTGTCCGATCTCCACGCGTGTGCCGTCGCGCAACGCCTTCAGCTCTGCCGTCACGGCCTCGCGCTCGGTCGCCAGCGGGTCCGTGTCCGCCTCGCCGTAGGACGAGATGGCGCATGCGGCGCGTACGATCGGCGCGTAGCCGGTGCAGCGGCAGAGATTGCCCTGGAGCGCCTTTTCGATGGCCGCCTCGGACGGGTCCGGCCCGCGCATCCACAGCGCGTAGAGCGACATCACGAATCCCGGCGTGCAGAAGCCGCACTGGGATCCGTGAAAGTCGACCAGCGCCTGCTGGACGGGGTGGAGGCTGCCGTCGGGGCGCTTCAGGTGCTCCACCGTGACCACGTGGCAGCCGTCGAGCGAGCCCAGGAAGCGGATGCAGGCGTTGACGCCCTCATAGACGAGCGTGTCGCCGGAAAGCCGGCCGACCAGCACCGTGCAGGCCCCGCAATCGCCTTCCGCACAGCCTTCCTTGGTGCCGGTGAGGCGACGCTCTATCCGCAGGAAATCGAGCAGCGTGCGCTCGGGCGGCACCTCGGTGAGCGTCACCTTGCGGCCGTTGAGCAGGAAACGGATTTCGTGGCGGATGGCAGTCATGATGACCCAATGCCCCCCTCTGTCGGGTCGGGCATTTCTCCCGTACCCGCATCGTCATCCCGGCCAAGGGAGCGGAACTCCCGCGAGCCGGGATCCATTCCGTCACTCGTGCATGTTCCGGAATGGATCCCGGACAGCCGCGCTATCGCCGCGGCTTCCGGGAGGACGTGCGTCTTATGAAGCGCAGACCTGAACATGTCTTTCTCAACTCCCCCGATAAGTGGAGTAGCCGTAGGGCGAAACCAACAGCGGCACATGATAGTGCGCGCGCTCGGCCATGC
Organism: Chelativorans sp. M5D2P16; assembly: GCF_034427935.1. Classification (NCBI taxonomy): domain Bacteria; kingdom Pseudomonadati; phylum Pseudomonadota; class Alphaproteobacteria; order Hyphomicrobiales; family Phyllobacteriaceae; genus Chelativorans; species Chelativorans sp. M5D2P16. Next base: position 141,710 of record NZ_JAXQNM010000002.1, read on the forward strand.
CGAAGCGGATGGGCACCCGGTCGAGGAAGGCGGGTGCGGGGATCGCCACGTGGTTGGCGCGCAGATAATTGCCCACCTGGAAAATCAGTTCGTACTCACCGAGCGCGAAGTCCCTGCCTTCCATCAGCGGCGCGTCGCAGCGTCCGTCGGTGTTGGTCCGGACGGTCTTGAGGTGCGTGCGGTTCTCGCCTTCGAGCCGGTAAAGCGCGATTTCCATCCCTGCCGCGGGCCGCCCCTGGGCCGTATCCAGCACGTGCGTCGTCAGCCGGCCGGTGCCTTGGTCGCTCATGGCAAGCTCCCTTCGGTTCCATATTATCCCGAACGGATTGTGCGGCAAATCGGCGAGCGGCATAAGGGGGCCTGCGCCATAAAGGCGGCAGAAAGACTTTCAAATATTTCGATGGATTAATCACGCCGGCCTTCGGTTATCGTTGAGGAACCTGATAGATGGAGGGATACGCGAAAGTGACGCGCTACTGTCGGAACATGCGTGGCTATGGGCCCAATCCCCCCGACCCGCAGTGGCCGGGCGGCGCCCGCGTGGCGGTGCAGTTCGTCGTCAACTACGAAGAGGGCGGCGAAAACTGCATTCTCCACGGAGACGAGGCCTCCGAGGCTTTCCTCTCGGAGATCGTCGGGGCCGCGGCCTGGCCCGCCATGCGCCACTGGAACATGGAATCAATCTACGAGTACGGTGCGCGGGCCGGTTTCTGGCGGCTTCACCGCCTGTTCACGCAGGCGCAAGTGCCGGTGACGGTCTTCGGTGTGGCAAGCGCGCTGGCGCGCGCGCCGGAGCAGGTTGCGGCCATGCAGGAGGCCGGCTGGGAGATCGCCAGCCACGGGCTCAAATGGATCGACTATCGCGCGCATGCGCAGGAGGACGAGCGGCGCGACCTCGATGAGGCGGTGCGCCTGCACACGGAAGTGGTCGGCGAGGCACCGACGGGGCTCTATCTCGGGCGTACATCGGTCAACTCGGTGAAACTCGCGATCGAGCAGGGTGGCTTCGCGTGGCTTTCCGATACCTATGACGACGACCTGCCCTACTGGCTCGATCATGACGGGCAGGGCAATCCGATGCGCCCGCAGCTCGTCATTCCCTATACGCTGGATGCCAACGACATGCGCTTCGCCACAGCGCAGGGCTTCAATTCCGGCGATCAGTTCTTCGCCTATCTGAAGGATGCCTTCGACACGCTCTATGAAGAAGGAAGGGCAGGCCGGCCGGCGATGATGAGCGTCGGGCTGCACTGCCGGCTCGTCGGCAGGCCGGGCCGGGTGGCGGCCCTCAAGCGCTTCGTCGACTACGTGAAAGGCCACGAGAAGGTCTGGCTGCCGAGGCGCATCGACATTGCCCGGCACTGGATGGAGCATCACCCTTACCGGGCTCCCGATCTTGTGCCAAGCCGCATGGACGAGGCGGCGTTCGTGGAGCGCTTCGGCGGCATTTTCGAGCATTCACCCTGGATCGCCGAGCGGGCGCTCCGCCTCGAACTGGGGCCGGCGCACGACAGCGCCGCCGGCCTGCACAATGCGCTTTCGCGCGCCTTCCGCTCGGCGAGCGGGGAGGAGCGGCTGGACGTTCTGAAGGCGCATCCGGATCTTGCCGGCAAGCTCGAGGGGGCGAGACGGCTGACGCCGGAATCCACCCGTGAGCAGGCCTCGGCCGGCCTCGACGCGCTGACGGACGAGGAGCGCGCGCGCTTCACCGATCTAAACACGCGCTATGTGCAGAAGTTCGGCTTTCCCTTCATCATCGCCGTCAAGGACCATACGAAGGACGGCATTCTGAAGGCCTTCGAGACCCGGATCGAAAACAGCCGCGAGGAAGAATTCGCCACGGCCTGCGCCGAGGTCGAGCGGATCGCTTATCTGCGGCTCAAGGACATGCTGCCATCATGAGCGGATACTACTACGCGCCCACCGGCGGCCACCCGCCGCAGACGGACCTACTCACCGGCCGGGCGGTCTTCACCGAGGCCTACGCCGTCATCCCCAGGGGCGTCATGCGGGACATCGTGACGAGTTGCCTGCCTTTCTGGGAGAAGACGCGGCTCTGGATCCTCGCCCGCCCGCTTTCCGGATTTGCCGAGACCTTCTCCCAATACATCATGGAGGTGCAGCCGGGCGGCGGCAGCGAAAGGCCGGAGTCCGAGCCCCAAGCCGAGGCCGTTCTGTTCGTGCTGGAGGGCGAATTGACCGTCCGTCTCGACGGACAGGTGCACCGGATGGAACCAGGCGGCTACGCTTTCCTGCCGCCCGGAAGCGGCTGGACCGTTCGCAATGAAGGCACGGCGCCCGTGCGTTTTCACTGGATCCGCAAGGCCTATGAGGCGGTCGACGGTGTGCCCTTGCCGCAGGCCTTCTTCACCAACGAACGGGACATCGCCCCCACACCCATGCCGGATACCGAAGGCAAGTGGGCGACAACCCGGTTCGTCGATCCCGAGGACATGCGGCACGACATGCATGTGACGATCGTTACCTTCCAGCCGGGGGCGGCGATTCCCTTTGCCGAGACCCATGTCATGGAGCACGGGCTCTATGTGCTGGAAGGCAAGGCGGTCTACCGGCTCAACAAGGACTGGGTGGAGGTGGAGGCCGGCGACTTCATGTGGCTCAGGGCCTTCTGCCCGCAGGCCTGCTATGCCGGCGGGCCGGGGAAGTTCCGCTACTTGCTCTACAAGGACGTGAACCGCCATGCGGCCCTCAAACCGCTCGGGCGGGGCGGGACGCGATGACGACGGTCACAGCGACACCGCTGACGCGCGAAGCTTTCGCTCCCTTCGGTGACGTGATCGAGACCGCGGGGGCGGAGAGCTTTCTGATCAACGGCGGCAAGTGCCGCCGTTTCCATGATCTCGCCCGGGTCGAGGCGGCGGGCGCGGATGCGCGGGTGCTGATCAACATCTTCCGGGCCGAGCCCTATCCCATGCCGCTCCGGCTCGAGATGGTGGAGCGGCATCCCCTGGGCAGCCAGGCTTTCATCCCGCTTGCGCCGCGGCCTTATCTTGTGGTCGTCTGCCCGGACGAGGCGGGCAGGCCCGGCGCGCCGCAGGCTTTCGTGGCGCATCCCGGCCAGGGCGTGAACTACGCGCGCGGGATCTGGCACGCCGTGTTGACGCCGATCGGCGAGGCCCAGGATTTTCTGGTCGTCGACCGAGGCGGCGAGGGACGGAACCTGGAAGAGCATTTCTTCGACAATCCTTTCGAAATCCATCTGCCGGATATGCCATGAAGCACGACGCAACCTTCATCGACCGCCTGCTGGACGTGATCGAGCAGCATATCGTGCCGCGGACCCGTACCGGCGTGCGGGCCGGCAACAAGCTGTTCGGTGCCGCGATCCTGAAGAAAGCCGATCTCTCGCTGGTGGTGGCGGCGACCAACAACGAACAGGAAAACCCCCTCTGGCACGGCGAGGTGCACACGCTGAAGCGCTTCTACGAACTGCCTCGGGACGACAGGCCGGCCACCGGGGACTGTGTCTTCCTCTCGACCCATGAGCCCTGCTCGCTCTGCCTTTCCGCCATCACCTGGGCGGGTTTCGACAATTTCTACTACCTCTTCAGCCACGAGGACTCGCGCGATTCCTTCGCCATTCCGCATGATCTCAACATTCTGAAGGAAGTCTTCCGCCTCGATCCGGGCGGTTACAGGGCCGAAAATGCCTACTGGACGAGCCATTCCATCCGCAAGCTCGTCGGCGCGCTACCGGCGGAGGACAGGGGCAGGCTCGAGGCGCGTCTCACGCGGCTGTCGGAAATCTATGCAGGCCTGTCGGAGGCGTATCAGCAAGACAAAGCGGAAAACGATATTCCGCTGAGTTGAGCGATCGGTCCGGCCGCGTCGTCAGAGCTGCACCCGGCCGAACTCACCCGTTTTCCGCGCAAGGCGGTGGTCGGCGCTAAGGCGGCCCAGTCCGTTGCGGACGGGCAGGCGCTTGCGGTCTGCCCGCGCGCTTTCCGGCGGGCAGATAAGGCCGTCGTCGACGAGGAATTCGATCTGCCCCCGGGGGAGACTATCATCGACCGGACGGATGTGGGCGCCGATGTCGTGGCGTTCTCCATGGCGGCCGGGCCGGCCCGGCTCTCCGTGCCGACACGGCGGGACCCTGTCATACCGCGCCTGAACGAAATCGAGGATCTTGCACCGTTGCGGATTCGGGGAGGGGCCTTTCATGCCGCGCTCCTGGAGACCTTCGAATCTGTGTCCCCTTCGAGGGCCTCGCGCATTCTGCGTGCAAGCCGGGCTTGCAGACGTTCGTGCAGGACCTTTTCCCAGGAATCGTCCGCACCCGCCGGACGGGGCATTGCCAGCAGGGTGTCAATGATCGACGCCGTATCGTCGTCCTTTGCCAAAAGGGCGTCGATCTCAGCTTCCAGATTCTTCTCGACCGTCATCGTACGCCTCCGACTCATGACGTGAATCCTTGCCGTTCAATCCTGACTGGATGAAGGCGTCGCGATGAAGATTTGACGACACCTTATAGACAAATAGCGCCTTGCCCAGACAAGCGAAAACCCCTCGCTCGCGGGGACTTCGAAGATCGCGCGCAAGCGGGTGGAGCCGGCCGGAAACGCAGCAGGTGGCGTGGGGTTCCCAAAAAGCGTCCGGACGGCCATCGCTTTCGCGCGGCCGCCCGGACGCGGTGCAGGGCTGGTCTTAACTAGACGTAGCGGTTGACGATGTTCTCGAGCTTCTCCTGCCGGCCGGAGCGTGGCTCGGGATTGACGCTCTCGCGCGCAACGCGATCGGCGATCTCCTCGAGCGAGCGTTCGCCCCTGAGCATCGCCTGGGCCTCCGCATCCTGCCAACCGGCATAACGCTCCTCGAGCGGTGCGGAGAGCGCCTTGTCCTCGATCATCTTCGCGGCGGCCTTGAGGCCGCGGGCGCAGACATCCATGCCGCCGATATGGGCGGCGATCAGGTCTTCCGGATCGATCGACTGGCGGCGCAGCTTGGCGTCGAAATTGGTGCCACCCGTGGTGAAGCCGCCGGCCTTGAGCACGTAGTAGTAGGCGAGAGCGGCTTCGGGCACGTTGTTGGGAAACTGATCGGTGTCCCAGCCGGACTGGTAGTCGTTGCGGTTCATGTCGATCGAGCCGAAGATCCCGAGCGCGGCGGCGAGCGCCAGCTCGTGCTCGAAGGCGTGGCCGGCGAGGATCGCGTGGCCCTGCTCGATGTTCACCTTGACCTCGTTCTCCAACCCGTGGCGCTTCAGGAAACCGTAGACGGTAGCCACATCGTAGTCGTACTGATGTTTTGTAGGCTCCTGCGGCTTGGGTTCGACGAGGATTGTGCCCTCGAAGCCAATCTTGTGCTTGTAGTCGACAACCATGTTCAGGAAGCGGCCGAGCTGGTCCAGCTCCCGTCCCATATCGGTGTTGAGCAGGGTCTCGTAGCCCTCGCGACCGCCCCACAGCACGTAGTTCTGCCCGCCCAGCCGCTTTGTCACGTCCATGCAGGCCTTCACCGTGGCGGCCGCATAGGCGAAGACGTCCGGATCCGGATTGGTCGCCGCGCCGGCCATGTAGCGGCGGTTGGAGAAGAGATTGGCCGTTCCCCAGAGCAGCTTCGGGCCGCCGCTTTCCATCTTGGCGGCGAAATAGTCGGCGATCTCGTTCAGCCGCGCCACGCTTTCGGCATAGGTGTCGCCCTCAGGGCGTACATCATGATCGTGGAAGGTGAAGAAGGGCGTGCCCAGGATCTCGAACATCTCGAAGGCGACGTCGGCCTTCAGGCGCGCCTTGTCCATCGTGTCGCCGAACCACGGCCGCTCGAAGGTCTGCCCGCCAAAGGGATCGTTGCCCGGCCAGACGAAATTGTGCCAGTAGCAGACGGCGAAGCGCAGGTGGTCCTCCATGCGCTTTCCCAGCACCTCCTCGTCCGGATTGTAGTGGCGGAAGGCGAGCGGATTGTCCGAATCCGGTCCCTCATAGGTGGCCGGCTTGATGTCGCCGAAAAATCCAGTGCTCATGTCGAGGCTCCTCGTATTGCGGGATAAAGCGCGCAGTAGCGGCGGTAGGCGTCTTCATAGGCGGCGGACAAACCCGTTTCCGGCTCGATGGTGACCGAGATCTCGGGCGGCGTGCAGACAGTGCGCGGGTCCGCCCTCTCGGCGGCGATCAGGCCCAGGCGAGCGGCGCCGAAAGCGGCGCCGAAATCGCCGTCCGCGGGCAGGTCGACCGGTAGGCCGAGCGCGGTGGCGATCGCCTTCAGCCAGTAGGATGAACGCGAGCCGCCGCCGATTGCGATCACGCGCGGAAGCTCCGTACCGGCCTGTTTCAACGCTTCGAGATTGTCGCGGAAAGCAAAAGCCACGCCCTCCAGCACCGCCTGTGTGAGGGCCGGCCGGTCGCTCTGGTGGGCAAGGCCCACGAAGCTGCCGCGGATCGCGGCGTCGTTGTGCGGTGTGCGCTCGCCCGAGAGATAGGGCAGGAAGGTGACGCCCGTCGGCGCCTTCAGCGTGTCGCCGAGCGCGGCCGTCAGTTCTCCGGGTTTGCTGCCGGTGATGCCGGCCAGCCAATTGAGCGAATCGGTCGCCGAGAGGATCACCCCCATCTGATGCCAGGTGTCCGGCAGGGCGTGGCAGAAGGTGTGCACGGCACTTTCCGGATTGGGCAGGTAGGCACCGTTGGCGGCGAAGAGCACGCCGGACGTGCCGAGCGAGGCGAAGGCCGTCCCCGGGCGGACGGTGCCCGCGCCGCAGGCCGAGGCCGCGTTGTCTCCGGCACCGCCGGCGACGGTCACATCCTCACCCATACCCCAGCGCCCGGCCAGCTCCGCGCGCAGGGTGCCGGAGCGCTCGGTACCTTCGACGAGGCCGGGCATATGGCTTTCGTCGAGATCGGTGGCGGCCAGAAGCGCCGCCGACCAGCGGCGCTGCCGTACATCCAGCCAGGCGGTGCCGGCGGCGTCGGACATTTCCGAGACGTGCTCGCCCGTCAGCCACAGCCGCAGATAATCCTTGGGCAGGAGCACCTTCTTCGTCGCGGCGAAAATCTCCGGCTCGTTGCGCTTCACCCAGACGAGCTTCGGCGCCGTGAAGCCGGGAAACACGATGTTGCCCGTGATGTCGCGGAAGCGCGCATCGGCATCGAGCGCGGCCGCCTCCGCATGGCTACGCGTGTCGTTCCACAGGATTGAGGGCCTGAGCGGCTTGTCGGAGGCGTCGAGCAGCGTCGCGCCGTGCATCTGGCCCGAAAGGCCGATGCCCCTGACCGCCGCCAGCGCCTCTGCGTGGCTCTTTTTCAAAGCTGCAAGCGCGGCTTCCGTCGCCTCGATCCAGTCCGCCGGATCCTGCTCGGACCAGCCCGCGTGGGGCCTGGAGACGTCCAGCGGGGCATTGGCGGAGGCGACAATTTCCTGCGCCTGGTCGATCAGAAGCGCCTTCACACCCGACGTGCCGAGGTCGAGGCCAAGATACATGATTTCCTCCCGCTGCGGAGAACCCCCAGGGTGGCCCGGGAGCCCATCACCTATTTTTTTCGAGTCTCGAAACAAATATGCACAACAGTCACAATGACGCAATCCGCTCGTTCGGGTAAATAGCTTGGAATGGTCTCGGCGCTGTCAGGCGGGCGTTTTCTTCACATCGTGCCCGCATGCGCCTACCGTATCGGCGGTGAGTCGCAGGAGGTAACCGATGAGTTCGACGCAGACGCAGGCAACGGTGCTCATTCCGGGCAAGTTGCACCCGCACGCCGTCAGCCGTATCGAGGAGCGGTTTCGGGTGGTCAGGATCGAGCGGGGCGATGCCGCGCTGCTCGACGAGGAGGCCCGTCGCGCCGTCAGGGGCATTGCTTCCGCGACCGTCATCGACGCCGCGTTGATCGACGCTCTGCCCAATCTGGAGATCATCGCCAATTTCGGGGTCGGCTATGACGTGGTGGACGCCGCACATGCGGGCGCCAGAGGCGTGATGGTGACCAACACTCCGGACGTATTGACGGAAGAGGTGGCGGATACGGCTATCGGCCTGCTCATCAACGCGGTGCGCGAGCTGCCGCGGGCGGAGGCCTATCTGCGCGCGGGGCGCTGGTCCCAGGAGGGGCCCTATCCGCTCACCCGCGGATCCCTGCGGGGGCGCAGCGTCGGCATCTTCGGCATGGGACGAATCGGCCGCGCCATCGCCCGCCGGATCGAGGCGTTCGGCCTGCCGGTCAGCTATCACAATCGGCGCCAGGTCGAGGATATCGATTACCGATATCATCCCACGCTTCTTTCTCTCGCAGAGGCTGTCGACACGCTGATCTCCGTGGCGCCGGGCGGCACGGCAACCGAAAAGGCGGTGAACGCCGATGTGCTTGCAGCACTCGGTCCCGAGGGCGTCTTCGTCAATATCGGGCGCGGCAGCACTGTCGACGAGGAGGCGCTCGCCGACGCGCTCCGCTCCGGCACGATTCTCGCCGCCGGGCTCGATGTCTTCGTCGACGAGCCGAACGTGCCGGAGGCGCTCATGGCCTGTGAGAACGCTTGCCTGCTGCCGCATGTCGGCTCGGCCTCGGTCCATACACGGCAGGGCATGGCCGACCTGACGGTCGACAACCTGATTGCCTGGTTCACCGAGGGGAAGGCCCTGACGCCCGTGCCGGAAACGGCACATGTGGGACAGAAGCGCTAGCGCGTGCTGCCATACAATCGCCAAGCAAGTTTGCGTTAACCATGTTCGGCGAAAATGCATGTCGCGTATCGAACGAAGGGGCAAAGACGTGAAGCTTGCAGTTTCCGGAGTCGCGGCCGCAGGATTGCTGGCGCTTCCCTTTGTCTTCGGTGACGCGGAGAGCGGCAGCGGGCGTGTCTCAAAAACGCCGGACCGGCAGGAAACCCTGTCGAGCTACCGGCTTACCGTTCCGGGCGGGGACGACACTTGCACGGTCGCCAAGGGCGAGATGCTGGGTGGAAGCCGCGCCGAACTGGAGATGGCGGGCAATTGCACCACCTTGCTGCCGCGTCTCGAAGAGGCGCGGTACTGGAAGGAGGGGGCCAATGGCGACGTGATCTTCGCCGATGCCGATGGCCGCGTCATCGCCGAATTCTATGCCGCCGACGGCGTGGCCTACGAATCGGTCAAGCCGGCCGCGCCGCCGATGGCGCTTACCGCGCAATAGCCTCCCGATCCGTCCGTGCTTGGGCATGGGCCCGCACCGCGTCGCCGAAAGCGGCGAAGATTCGCTGCGAGGCGTCGTCGCTTGCCGCCCAGTACTCGGGATGCCACTGCACCCCCACCGCGAACGCCTTGGCGCCCTTCACGGAAACGGCCTCGACCGTCCCGTCTGGCGCCACCGCTTCTACCGTCAGGTTCGCGCCCAGCCGATCGATGCCCTGGCGGTGGACCGAATTGACCCGAACTTCGCCCACCCCGAAAACGCCGGCCAGGCACGTCTCCGGCTCGATGCGCACGGGATGGCTGATCGCGAATCGCTCGTCCTGGGAATCGCTTTCCGGCGCACGGTGGTCGAGCACGCCCTCGCGTTCCTGGATCTCGCCGGCGACGGTGCCGCCCAGAGCCACGTTCAGTTCCTGAATGCCGCGGCAGATCGCCAGCAACGGCACACCCTTCTCGACTGTCTTGCGGATCAGCGGCAGGGTGGTCGCGTCGCGCCGCTCGTCATAGGGACCGTTCTTCTCGTCGGCCTTTCCGCCATAGTGTGCAGGATGCACGTTCGACTTCGCACCGGTCAGCATGACGCCGTCGACCGAGGACAGCAGTGCATCGAAGTCGAGCCGCTCGCCGAAGGAGGGCACGAGAACAGGGAAGACCCCAGCAGCCGAGAGCGCGGCTTCGAGATACTGGTCCGGGGTGGCGTGCCAGTCGTAGTTTTCAAACGCCTTCACGTCGGTGGAAACGGCGACAAGGGGCTGCTTCATTTTCGTTTTTCCTCGGTGCTGCGCAGCACACATCTAATCGCGCCGGCCCGGCTTTCCAACCGGATTCGATCGGCGGAAATCCGGCGTTGGAGCGCCGGTCGGGAAACTGGACTTGCCTGCCCGTGCGTGTATTGATACGCGCCCGGCATCGGGGGAGATGGCGATCGCCAGTGCGCTCCGGTGCCCGTCACATCTGATCTCAGCATTCGGGAGGTTTTTCATGGATCGTCGTTCGTTCATCAAGAAGGCCGGATTGGCAGGCGCGGCGGCAAGCACACTCGCCGCTCCGGCCATCGCCCAGGAGAATCAGACCTGGCGCATGGTCACCACCTGGCCGAAGAACTTCCCGGGACTGGGTGTCGGCGCGCAGCGCCTGGCCGACCGCATCACCGCCGCCTCCGGCGGGCGGCTGACGATCCAGGTCTATGCGGCGGGCGAACTGGTACCGCCGCTGCAGTCGCTGGATGCCGTGATCGACGGCTCGGCTGAGATGTCCCACAGCGCCGCCTATTACTGGCAGAACAAGAGCGCCGGGCTCTCCTTCTTCACCGGCGTGCCATACGGCATGACCTCGCGCGAGCTGACGGCCTGGGTGCGCTACATGGGCGGCCAGGAGATCTGGGACGAGATCTACGACCAGTTCGGCGTGCAGGGCTTCCTGTCCGGTGATACCGGCACGCAGGCGGGCGGCTGGTTCCGCAACGAACTTACGGGCGTCGATTCGATCCAGGGCCTGCGCTTTCGTACCCCCGGTCTCGGCGGCCAGGTGTGGGAGAAGCTGGGCGCGTCCGTGACCAACATGGCTGCCGGCGAGATTTTCCAGGCGCTGCAGTCGGGCACGCTCGACGCGGCGGAGTTCGTCGGCCCCTACAACGACCTGGCGCTCGGCTTTTATCAGGTCGCCAAGAACTACTATTTTCCGAGCTTCGTCGAGCCGGGGCTGGCGACCGAGCTGGTGGTCAGCAAGTCCAAGTACCAGGAGCTGCCTTCCGACCTGCAGGCCATTATTCGCGACTGTGCGCAGGCCGAATACGACAACGTCGCCGCCGACTTCGCCGCCAACGACCCGCGGGCGCTGCAAACGCTGATCGACGAGCACGGCGTCAATGTCCTGTCGTTCCCCGACGAAATTCTCCAAGCCGGCGCCAATGCCGCCAAGGAGATCATCCAGGGGCTGCTGGAGTCCGAGGATGCGCTGACGAAGAAGACCGCTGAGAGCTTTGTCGCGTCGCTCAACATCGTGCGCCAGAAGACGGAGGGGACCGACTCGCCCTTCATCCAGGCGCGCGAGAAATACTTCCAGATCTGACCGCGCGGGATTTCCGACACGCAGGGCCCGGGGTTCCCGGGCCCTTTTTCATGCCTCATTGGTAGATCGCATCCGGCAGCCAGGTGGCGATGGCCGGCACGAGGAACATGATCGCGATGGCGACCACCTGCAGGGCGACGAAGGGGATCGCACCCCGGTAGATCGTCGTCGTCGAGACACTGCCCGGGGCGACGCCGCGCAGATAGAACAGCGAGAAGCCGAAAGGTGGCGTCAGGAAGCTCGTCTGCAGGTTGACGCCGACCAGCACGCCCAGCCACACCGGATCGACATCGAGGGCCAGCAGGATCGGCGCGGTGATCGGGATGACGATGAAGATGATCTCGAACGTGTCGAGAATAAAGCCGAGCACGAACATGATCAGCATCACGACGGCCACCGCCATCAGCGTGCCGCCCGGCAGGCCGGTCAGGAACTCGTGCACCAGGTTGTCGCCGCCCATCAGCCGAAACACGATGGAAAAGACCGCCGCGCCGAACAGGATGATGAACACCATGCAGGTGATGCTGGCCGTGGCGGTCACCGATTCCTGAAGAACCTTGAAGGACAGGCGCCAGCGCAGGGCCGCCAGAACGAGTGCGCCGACGGCGCCCACGGAGGATGCCTCGGTCGGCGTGGCGATGCCGCCGAGGATCGAGCCCAGGACGGCGACGATCAGGAGGAGCGGCGGAATGAGCGTCGTGACGACCTCGCCGAGGAGCTTTTTCCGGTCGCCGTCCTCGACGGGGGTGGCAGGGCAGGAGGCCGGCTGGAAGACGGCCTTGAAGATCATCCACGCGAGATAGAGCCCCACCAGCAGCAGTCCCGGAAGCAGAGCGCCCGCAAAGAGGTCGCCGACGGAAACGGGCGCGGGCGCGAAATTGCCCTTTTCCATCTGCACCTGGGCGTTGATGCCCGACAGCATGTCACCCATGAAGATGAGCACCGTGGAAGGCGGCACGATCTGCCCCAGCGTGCCGGACGCGCAGATGACGCCGCTGGCCAGCTTCGGGTCGTAATTGGCGCGCAGCATGGCCGGCAGCGATATCAGCCCCATGGTCACCACGGTCGCGCCGACGACCCCGGTGGAGGCGGCAAGCAGCGCGCCCACGACGATGACGGAGATGCCCAGCCCGCCGCGCAGATTGCCGAACAGCCTGCTCATGGTCAGCAGCAGTTGCTCGGCGATCTTCGAGCGCTCGAGCACCACGCCCATGAAGATGAAAAGGGGCACGGCGACCAGCACCTCGTTGGTCATGTAACCCAGATAGCGATTGGCTAGGCTGCCGAAATTGGAGGGGTCGAAGACGCCGAACCACATGCCGACGAGGCCGAACATCAGCGACACGCCTGCAAGGGTGAACGCGACCGGAAATCCGAGCAGGAGGAAGCCGATGATGCCGAAGAACATGAGCCCCGACAGGAGCTCGCCGAGAAGGACCGGATCCATCAGACTGCCGTCTCCTGTCGCTTCTGTTCTTCACTCTCGTAGCGCAGATTTTCCGGCAGCAGTTCCTCGTTGCCGGTAAGAACGAGGATCGACCGCAGCGCCATCGCTATGCCCTGCAGACCCACCAGCACGGCGAAACCGAGGATAAAGGTCTTCAGGATGAAGAGGCCGGGCATTCCGCCGACATTCGCGGACCCCTCATAGATGCGCCAGGAGCGCGCGACGAAGGGCCACGCATAGACGAAGACGACCGTGCAGAACGGCAGCAGGAAGAAAATGACGCCGATGAGATCGATGATCGCCTTCCGCCGCACGCCGGCCGGACGATAGAAGACATCGACGCGCACATGGTTGTTGCGCAGCAGCGCAAAACCCGCCACAGCGGTGAACATGGCGCCGTTCAGCCAGATATAGAGATCACGCATCCAAAGGATGCTGGTTGCGAAGACGTAACGCTGCACCACAACGGTGAAGCAGACGAGCACGATGGCCAGGGAGAGCCAGGAAAAGACATGGCCGATCACCGCGTTTAATCCGCTTATCGCGCGGATGACAAAAGCGATCGCACGCACCGAATCACCCTTCCCGGGCGGCAGTCCGCCGTCGCCCGGCCCTTCTTCCAGACATGTCCTGCTCCGACATTTCCCCGTTTTTCTTGTTGATGACCCCGCCTTGCGCGGGTGTCACGACGTGCCGCTCTCTCGGCTTGGCGCGGGTATTTAGCAGCTTTGTGCTGCGGGCAAAAGTGATGGCGTGCGAAATGCGGTCGTTTTCGCTGAAGGGGTCGAAGGCCTGCTGCAGCCGGTGTTGCGGCCGGAATGGAGAGCTTTGCACAGCCAGATTCGTTCGCTATGCGTGGGTTGCGCAAAAGAAACGGTCGCTACCGGCTGGCGAAATTCCTTCGTCTTGCTCTTTTCGTGCGGCGTCCAATTTGATTTGATTTAATGGCGTTCCAGGACAAGACTGAACCGGAATCTCGGACGGCGCGCCGGATTGTCGCGACGGGTTCGGGCAAGGAAGTCGTCGCAATGATCCGGGGCGCTGACGGAAGCGCACGCGGTGGAAAAGCGGCCCGCTGCCCGTCGCGACCGCGCTCCGTCGAGGAGGACACAGATGACGCTTCACCAGGTCTCGCTCGGCGACAAGTACGATCTCGCCAAAGAGCGGATCTTCGTCTCCGGCGCCCAAGCGATCGTGCGCATGCTCCTGATGCAGCGCGAGCGCGACCGTAGAGACGGACTGGACACGGGCGGTTTCATCTCGGGCTATCGCGGCTCCCCGCTGGGCGGCCTCGACCTGCAGTTGTGGAAGGCGCGCGAGCAGCTTTCGCAAACGAACATCATCTTCCAGCCGGGGCTCAACGAGGAACTGGCGGCGACGGCGTGCTGGGGCGCTCAGGAGACGGAACTTCTGGGCGAGGGCCGACATGACGGCGTCTTCGCGCTCTGGTACGGGAAGGGGCCGGGCGTGGACCGTACCAGCGACGTGTTCCGCCATGCCAATCTCGCGGGTTCCTCCAGGCATGGCGGGGTGCTGGCCCTGATGGGCGACGATCACACCGCCGAATCCTCCACCGTCGCGCACGCCAGCGAATTCGCCTTCGTCGACACGATGGTGCCGATCCTCAACCCGGCAGGTGTACAGGAACTCATCGACTACGGGCTCTACGGTTATGCACTTTCGCGTTTCGCCGGCACCTGGACGGCGATCAAGTGCGTCAAGGACAACATCGAATCGACGGCTTCGGTAGACGTGGCGCTGGACCGGCTGAAAATCATTCTGCCGGAGATCGATATGCCGCCGGGTGGCCTGAACATCCGCATGGAGGTCAATCAGCTCGGCCAGGAGGAACGGCTGCACGACTACAAGCGCGCGGCCGCCGCGGCCTTCGTGCGCGAGAACGGGCTCAACCGCATCGTCTTTTCCGGCGGGCGCAAGCCGAAGATCGGCATCATCACCGTCGGCACGAGCTATCTCGACGTGCGCCAGGCGCTGGCCGACCTCGGTATCGACGAGGCGCGGGCGGCGGCTTTAGGGCTGCGGCTTTTCAAGGTTGCCTGTCCATGGCCGCTCGACCTCGAGCACATCAAGGATTTCGCGCGCGGCCTGGAAATGGTGATCGTCGTCGAGGAGAAGCGCTCGCTTATCGAGGTGCAGGTGCGCGAGGACCTCTACGGCACGTCCATGCAGCCGACCGTGATCGGCAAGAAGGACGAGCGCGGCCGGCGGCTTTTCCAGGCAATGGGCGCCCTCGATCCCAACGAGATCGCCATTACCATCGGCGAGCGCATCCTGAAGGTGATCGGCCCCTCGGAGGAGATCGCCGCGCGCGTGGCGCGGCTGCGCCAGTTCCAGGCGATGCTGGCGGACACGCACGATGTCGCGGTGCGCAGGCCGCATTTCTGTTCCGGCTGTCCGCACAACACCTCGACGCGTCTGCCCGAGGGCTCGATTGCCGGCGGCGGTATCGGCTGCCATTTCATGGCGTTGTGGATGGATCGCGGCACGGTCGGCTTCACCGCCATGGGTGGGGAGGGGGCGCAGTGGATCGGCCAGGCGCCATTCTCCAAGCGCGAGCACTTCTTCCAGAACCTCGGCGATGGCACGTACAACCATTCGGGCTCGCTGGCGATCCGCTTCGCGCTCGCCGCCGGCGTCAATATGACGTACAAGATCCTCTACAACGACGCCGTGGCCATGACCGGCGGCCAGCCGCACGAGGGCGGGCTGACCATGGAGATGATCGCCGATCAGGTGCGGGCCGAGGGCGTCAAGCGCATCGCCGTGGTCAGCGACGAGCCGGAAAAGTACAAAGGCGTCGTGCGCTTTCCGCCCGGCACCACGGTCAACCACCGCGACGATCTCGACCAGGTGCAGCGGGACCTGCGCGAGGTGAAGGGCGTTTCCGTTCTCATCTACGACCAGACCTGTGCTGCCGAGAAGCGCCGCCGGCGCAAGCGCGGCACCTACCCGGACCCGGACAAGCGCGTGATCATCAACGAGCTGGTCTGCGAGGGGTGCGGCGACTGCGGCGTGAAGTCGAATTGCGTGTCCGTGCAGCCGGTCGAGACGGAGTTCGGCCGCAAGCGCCGGATCGACCAGTCGAGCTGCAACAAGGATTTCTCCTGCGTGAACGGGTTCTGCCCGTCCTTCGTGACCGTGCACGGGGCAAAGCCGAAGAAGATGAACGGCGCGGCGGGGGACGCCGATCCGCTTCTGGGTCTGCCGGAGCCGCGGCTTTTCCCGCTCGAGGCGGGCTGGGCCGGCATCGTGGACGGCATCGGCGGAACCGGGGTGGTGACGATCGGCGCCGTTCTGGGAATGGCCGCCCACCTCGAAGGCAAGGGCGCCGGCATCATCGACATGGCGGGGCTGGCCCAGAAGGGCGGTGCGGTCTATTCGCATCTGCGCATCGCCCGCACGCCCGCCGACATCAGCACGATCCACGTCCCCGCCGGCAAGGCCGACCTGGTTCTGGGCTGCGATCTCGTCGTTTCCGGTGCGCGCAAGGTCTTGGCCACCGTGCGCGAGGGCCATACGCTGTTCATCGCCAACACGGCGGAAATCATGCCCGGCGACTTCGCTCGCTCGGCCGATTTCTTGCTGCCGATCGAGCGGCTGAAGAAGGCGGTGCGCAAGGCGGCGGGCGAGGAGCAGGCGCATTTCTTCGATGCCACCCATGCGGCCACCGTCCTGTTCGGCAACGCCATCGGGGCCAACATGTTCATGCTCGGCATGGCCTACCAGCTCGGCGGCCTGCCGGTCTCGGCGGAGGCCGTCGAAAAGGCCATCGAGTTGAACGGCCAGGCCGTCTCCATGAACGTCGCCGCCTTCCGCTGGGGACGACGTGCCGCCCACGACCCACGGCATGTCTGCGAGATCATCGAACGCTCCGCACCGACCGCAGGGCATGCGCCCGCCCGTGACCTCGACGAAATCATCCGCCGCCGCGTGGAATTCCTCACCGCCTATCAGGATGCGGCCTATGCCGCGCGCTACCAGGACCGCATCGAACGCATGCGCCGGGTGGAGAAGGAGACCGCCGGAGGCTCCACCGCCGTCACGGAAGCGGCGGCGCGCAACCTTTTCAAGCTGATGGCCGTCAAGGACGAATACGAGGTGGCGCGGCTTTACACCGACGGCTCCTTCCAGCGCCAACTTGCTGCCGAATTCCAGGGCTACGATCGCCTGGAGTTCCATCTCGCGCCGCCGGTGTTCGCGCGACGCGATGCGGAGGGGCACTTGAAAAAGGCAAGCTACGGCCCGTGGATGCTCAAGGCGTTCGCTCTGCTGGCGCGCCTGAAAGGTCTGCGCGGCACCTTCATCGACCCCTTCGGCTATACGGCGGAACGGCGCATGGAGCGTGCGCTTCTGTCGCAATACGAGGCCGATCTCGATCTGATCGAGGAGCGGCTGGCGCCCGACCGCCTGGAAGCGGCGGTGGCGCTCGCGTCGGTGCCTTCGCTCATTCGCGGCTTCGGCCATGTGAAGGAAGCCAGCATAAAGAGGTCCGAGGAGGAGCGCGCGCGCCTTCTCGACCGATTGAAAAGGACCGATCCCGATCCGGTTCTGCAGGCCGCGGAATGACCGCTGCCGAGGCAAAGAACTCAATCTTATCAGCCATAAAGCTTTCTTAATCCGGCTGTGCGATTGCTGGCACGGTCAACGGGTGTGCACTGTGAAAACGAGCAAGTCGGACATCTCTGAAGCCGTCTACGTGGGCTACATCCGATCCCTGTTCCAGGATGTCGGTGTGCTGCCCCTCGGCGCGGCGTGCTTTGCGCTGGTGTCGCTGCTGCTCTACCACAAGACGGGCGCACTGGTTTACCTGATCTTCGCCGGGCTGCTCCTGTTCGCCGGGACCTTCCGCTACTACCTGATCAACCGTATCGATCCTCAACAGATATCGGATTACGAGTCCGCGCTCCATTGGGAGCGGCGCTACGTGCTGTGGGGAACCCTGCACGGTCTCGTCGTGGGAAGCTTCGGCCTGGTCGCCATGGTCTGGGGCGATAATTCCTTCAGCGAGCTCGCCGCGTTGTCCCTTGTTCTGGGCGGCACCATCACCGTGGCGGGCCGCAATTACGGGTCGCGCAAGATGGTGACGATCCTCACGCTCGCGCTGGTGGCACCGCTGGCGCTGGGCCTGATGCTGAAGGGTGATATCTATCATTTTGCGCTGGGGCTCTTCATCGTTCCCTTCATTTTCATCATCATGAAGATGGCTGACCTGGTACGCACGGTCCTGTTCACCGCGATCAGCGAGGAAAAGCGCTCGGCAAGCCTCGCCAGGCGCTTCAACCGGGCCTTGAACACCATGCCCCACGGCCTGCTCATGTTCAGCCCCGAGGGCCGGATCGTCGTGGCGAACGCGCAGGTCGTGGAATTGATGAGCTTCCGTTCCACCAAACAGATGCTGGGCCGTTCGCTGAAGGCGCTGTTGTCGCGCGGCGTGGCGGCGGGCCTGATGGAGCGCAAGGATGTGCAGTTCGCCGAACAGCAACTCACCCGCGCCATGCGGGAGGGGCGCGACAGGAAGGTGCTGCTGCGGCTGACCGATGGCCGCCATCTCGAGTTCTCGGCACGCGAAGGCCGCGACGAACTCGGCGTGCTCACCTTCGAGGAGGTGACGAGCCGCGTCGAGGCGGAGGAGCGGGTCCGCTACATGGCGCGGTACGACAGTCTGACCGGCCTGCCGAACCGGGCCTATTTCAACGAGATCGTCACCGAATTCATGGAAAGCAGCGATCCCGCTCGCCTTTGCGGGCTGGCGGTTCTCGACCTCGACGATTTCAAGAGCATCAACGACACGCTCGGCCATCCCGTCGGCGACGGTCTCATCTACGCGGTCGCCGACCGGCTTTCCTCCTTCGCCGGCGACGACGTCAAGGTGAGCCGTTTCGGCGGCGACGAGTTCATGATCTTCTTCAACCGGCTGGAGGGCGAGGACGATCTCGTCCTGCGTCTGGATGCGATCTTCGAGAAACTTCGCGGCGACGTCGATGTGGCAGGCCACCAACTGCGGGTTCAGCTCAGTGCGGGCGCGGTCCTGGTCAGGGCGGACAGTGACGATGTCGGGGCGATGATCGTCAAGGCCGATCTGGCGCTCTACACCGCGAAGGAGCAGGGCAAGAACAGCTGGCGCCTCTTCGAAACGCAGATGGATGCGGCATTCCGCAGCCGGCAGACGCTCAAGGCGGACTTGAGAAGCGCCATCGAGGCTCAGAGCCTGCGCGTCGTCTTTCAGCCGATCATCGACGTCCGAACCATGCAGATTTCGGGTTGTGAGGCATTGTGCCGCTGGGACCATCCGGAACTGGGGCCGATCTCGCCGGCCGAATTCATACCGCTTGCCGAGGAGATGGGGATCGTCTCCGAAATCAGCACCATGGTCCTGAACGTCGCCTGCCGTGAATGTGTGCGTTGGCCCGAACACCTGCGTGTCTCGGTCAATCTGTCGGCTCGGGATTTCCATTGCAGCTCGGTGGTCGACAAGGTCCAGCAGATCCTGTCAAAGTCGGGCCTCGCGGCGGATCGCCTGGAGTTGGAAGTGACCGAAACCGCGCTGCTCGATGACAAGGCTACCACGCGGGTCTACCTGGAAGAGCTCAAGAAACTGGGGGTGACGATCGCTCTCGACGATTTCGGCACGGGCTATTCCAGCCTGAGCTATCTGCACACATTGCCGCTCGACAAGATCAAGATCGACGGCAGCTTCCTGGTCGACGTGACACGCAGCGAGCGCTCGCTGCGCCTTTTGACCGGGGTGGTGGATCTGTCGCGCAATCTGGGCCTCAGCGTCACCGTCGAAGGCGTGGAGACGTTCAGCCAGTTGAAGATCTTGACGAAGAAGGTGCACCCGGACCTGGTGCAGGGCTTTCTGTTCGGTTCTGCGCTGACGGCCTCTGGCATCGAGACGATGTCCGACAAGAGCTGGACCTTCGGCGGCAATACGCGAACCGCTCTCAACCCCGCATCGGCCTGAGTGCACGCACCCGATTGCTCCCGGAAGCGACCGCAGTTTGCCACAATTTGGCGTTAAGGTTAACGACCGGTTAACAATCTGATCGGGAATTTCAGCTTTACACGATAGGTTGATCGATTACCTTCGGGGGCACTGGTGGGGACCAGATCATAGTGGGACGACAATGAGCTCTATGCTTTCTTCCGCGGGGAAGGAGAAAGGCGTTGGGCGGTCTCTCGACACGCGCTCCTCTGTCTTTCTGCGCAACGTCATGGACCTCCTTGAGCGCACGGAGTACCGGCGCTGCGAGACCGGGGAAGATCTGGAGACGATCTTTCGTCTCCGCTACCGTTCTTACCGGTTGCACGGATTCGTCGCCGAATCGGCGCAAGGGCTGACGCGCGACGAGATGGACGATGCGCCCAACGCATATAATTTCGGTGTCTTCATAGACAGCCAGTTGGTCGCCACCGTGCGTCTGCACCAGATCGACCGGGACTCTCCTTTCGGCCCGGTGATGAAGGCCTTCGGCGACGTGATGAAACCGCGAATCATGCGCGGTGCGACCTGCATAAACGCCAGCATGTTCGCCGCCGATCCCGATTTGACGTCGGAGTTCCGGGCGCTGCCCTACGTGGCCATGCGCCTGGTGGTGGTCGCCTACGCCCACTACAGTTCCACCTACTGCGCGGGCCTCATCCGACAGGAGCATACCGCTTTCTACAGGCGTGTCTTCGGAGCGCATCAGTCGGGTCCGCCGCGCGCCTATCCGCCCATCAGCATTCCCCTGATGCTGTACGAGGCCGAATGCGCCAAGCAGTTCGGCCGTACGGTCGCGCGCTTCCCCTTCTTCCGCTCCACGAAATCCGAGCAGCGGCTGCTTTTCGACAAGGACGGCGACGTTCCTGCACTTACGGTTCTTCCGACGGCGAAATATTCCGCCGCCGCCTGATTCCCGCCCTCGATGGGGCCGAAATGCAACGCCATCGGTGCCTTGTGCATTGAACGCAACGGCAAGTCGCCATACACCTGAATTGTCACGCATAGGTTTGGGACACCGCTGCGATGCGTGGCCGGGTTAACGGGATCGCCACCGGCGGAGCCGGCCAGGGCAGAGGAGAGGACAACATGATGTACGACTTCGCGCTTGCGCCGCTGATCGCGCTCATCGCCGGCATTCTCATCCTGATCATGCCGAGGCTTTTGAACTATATCGTCGCGTTCTATCTCATCATCGTCGGCATTATCGGGCTCTTTCCGGGCCTCGCCGGATAAGTCCTCTGCTCATGGGGTGCCGGCGCGGTCGGCAGCGACAGAAGTCCGGGGCAGAAGGAGGGGATGGAAATGAGACGAGCGATCCGGGCTCTGCTGCTCGCCGTCACCACCGCGGCCGGCCTTTTGCCGGCGGCGGGTGGCGCCCAGGAGAGGATCGTGATCGCCAATCTCGCCTCGCGCACCGGCCCGTTCGCCGCGAGCGCCGCTCCGATCATGAACGGCCAGCGCGACTACATAACGCTTCTCAACGAGCGCGACGGCGGGCTCAATGGGATCACACTCCACTACACCGAATGCGGGATCGATGGCCGCCAGGCGGCCGCGGCGTGTTACGAGAAGGCACGCGCGGATGCGCTGGTCGTGCTGCCCGGTTCCATGGGTGCGATGCTGGAGATGCTGCCGAAGGCGAACGAGGACGAAATTCCCCTCCTGTCTCCGGGGGACGGTCCGTCGGCGATCGCTGAAGGACGGATCTTCCGATGGGCGTTCAACCCGCCCGCCTCGCATTGGGACGGCGTATCGATGATCTTGCGCCATGTGTCCGACGGGGAGCCGAACGCCCTTCACGGCAAGACGGTCGCCGCCCTGCATCTCGACAGCAGCTTCGGCCGGGAGCCGCTGGCGCTGTTGAAGCATCTTTCCGAACAGCACGGCTTCAGGCTGCTCTCCGTTCCCGTGAGCCTGACGGAGATGCAGAACCAATCGGCGCAGTGGCAGCGCATCGACCGCGCACAGCCGGATTTCGTGCTTTTATGGGGACGGGGACCGATGAATGCCGGCGCGATCGCCGGGGCCCTGGAGACCGGCTATCCGATGGACCGGATCATCGGCATCTGGTCTTCCGTCGACGCGGCGGCATTGCAGCGTTTCGGCGATGCCGCCGCCGGCTATCGCGCCGTCACCTGGAACCGCCCCGATGCCGGCGCACCGCTGTTGCGCGACATCCGCAACCACGTGGTGGCGCCGGGCAAGTCGCTGGCCGATGCGGCGGGAGGCGAACCGGAAAGCGTCTTCTACCAGCGCGGCCTGATCATGTCGGCGCTCGCGGTGGAAGCGATCCTCGCCGCCCAGGAGCATTTCGAAGAGCGCCTGCCTGGCCCGGAACAGGTCCGCTGGGGCCTGGAGAACATCGCCATGGATGCTGGGCGCCTCGAGGCGCTGGGCCTTACCGGCATGGTTGCGCCCTTCGAGACGCGCTGTGCCGATCACACGGGGCATGGCGGCGGCTGGATGCTGCGCTGGAACGGCAATGCCTTCGTCGTGGCTTCGGACCTGCTCGAGGCCGACCGGAGTGTGCTCGCGCCGCTGGAGCGACAGAGCGCCGAGCCCTTTGCGAAGACCGGTGTAACCCAGCCCGAGGGCGATGCGTGCCGGCCTTGAAGCGGTCCCGGGGTTCGTCTGCCGATGGTTCGGATTGCCCCCGGCGTGTTTGAAAGCTTGTGATTTCCGGCGGAATTGACGGCGGATCGGGCACGGGAACGTGCGGATGCGTCGATGCGCCCATTGCTCTTGGCGGCCGTTTTCGCTATTCCCTCCGCCAGTCTACTTCCCGAGGGGCTATGCGATGGCAGACAAACAGCCGGAAGGTCCGGCCGAGACGGGTGCGGAAATGGATTACGTGGAGCACGAGCGCACCTACAACCTCTTTCTGACGATCAGCAAGTACACCTGTCTGATCGTTGCCGCGACGCTGATCGCCATGGCGTTCGGCTTCTTCACCGCGGCAGGTTTCATCTCAAGCACCATCCTCTTCATCCTCATCTGCGCGCTCGGCGTCTGGATTCTGCGTTAGGCGTGGACATGGGGCCCGCCGTGGCGGGCCTTCGTGTGGGGGATGTCCAACGACAAGGAACAGACGGTGGGACAGACGATATTTGTTGGTCGAGAGCGGGCTGCTGGCGAGGGACGTGTTTCGGCTTCGCCGGACACGGTGAAGCGGCTTGTCGGTCTTGGCTTTTCGGTTGTGGTCGAGAAGGGTGCGGGGGTTGCCTCGCGCATTTCCGATGCCGAGTACGAGAAGGCCGGGGCGAAGGTTGGCGCGGCTTCCGATGCCGGCAAGGCCGACGTGGTCTTGAAGGTGCGGCGGCCGGAGGCGGCCGAGGTCAAGGGCTATAAAAAAGGCGCGGTGGTGATCGCCGCCATGGACCCTTACGGCCACGAGGGCGAGGTTGCGGCGCTGGCGAAGGCCGGGCTGACGGCGTTCGCCATGGAGTTCATGCCGCGCATCACGCGGGCGCAGTCGATGGACGTCTTGTCCTCGCAGGCGAACCTTGCCGGCTACCGGGCGGTGATCGATGCGGCGGCGGAATATGACCGGGCGCTGCCGATGATGATGACGGCGGCGGGCACGGTGCCGGCGGCGAAGGTGTTCGTGATGGGCGCCGGCGTGGCCGGCCTGCAGGCGATCGCCACGGCGCGGCGTCTGGGCGCGGTGGTCTCGGCGACCGACGTGCGGGCGGCGGCGGGCGAGCAGGTCGCCTCGCTCGGGGCCAAGTTCGTCATGACCGAGGCCTTGAAGGACGCCTCCGGCGAGGGCGGCTATGCGCGCGAATTGACGGACGAGGAGAAAAAGGCTCAAGGAGAGCTCGTTTCCGGGCACATCGCCAAGCAGGACATCGTGATCACCACGGCGCTGATCCCCGGCCGGCCGGCGCCGAAGCTGGTATCGGCCGAGATGGTCAAGTCCATGCGGGCTGGCTCGGTGATCGTCGATCTGGCGGTCGAGCGCGGCGGCAATGTGGAGGGCGCCAAGCCCGGCGAGGTGGTGACGACGGCGGGCGGGGTGAAGATCCTCGGCCATCTGAACGTGCCGGGCCGGGTGGCGGCCTCGGCCTCGCTTCTTTATGCGCGCAACCTCTATGCCTTCCTGGAGACGCTGGTCGACAAGGAGAAGGGGGCGCTTGCCATCGACTTCGACGACGAGCTGGTCAAGGCGACGCTTCTGACCCATGCGGGCAAGGTGGTGCATCCGAACCTTGCCGAGGCGGCCCCGGCGGCCGGCGGGGCGAAGGGCGGCGCGGCGAAGAAGCCGGCGGGCGCCCAGAGAAGCGCATCCAAGAGAGGCGCAGCCAGGACCGGCACGGCCAGGAGCACGGGCGCCAAGACCGGCACGGCCAAGACCACTACGGCCAAGTCGGGTGCCGCCAAGACGGGGGCATCCGGATCTGGCGCGGCCAAGTCGGACGCCACCAAGTCGGACGCGGCCAAGTCGGACGCGGCCAAGTCGGACGCCGCCAAGCCGAAGCAGACCGCGGCCGGCGCCGCCGCACCCGCCGGGACGGCCGGCAGCACGAACACAACGGGGGGAGAGAACTGATGGAACCCACCGCAGTCGAACGGGCGCTCGAGCAGCTCGAGCGCGCCACGGCGGGCGTGCGCGCCGCCGTCGAGAACTTCGAGGCGGCCGATGCCGCCGGCGCCCTGGCGCACGGCGCCACCGGCGGGGCGGTCGACCCCTTTGTCTTCCGCTTCGCCATCTTCGTTCTGGCGATCTTCGTCGGCTACTACGTGGTGTGGTCGGTCACGCCGGCCCTGCACACGCCTTTGATGAGCGTCACCAACGCCATCTCCTCGGTGATCGTCGTCGGCGCGCTGCTGGCCGTCGGCATCTCGGCCTCGGGGCTGGCGACCGGCTTCGGCTTCGTTGCCCTGGTGCTCGCCTCGGTCAACATCTTCGGCGGCTTCCTGGTGACCAGCCGCATGCTTTCCATGTACAAGAAGAAGGACAAGTGACGTGAACGCCGAGCTTGCTTCCTTCCTCTATCTCGTTTCCGGCATCCTGTTCATCCTGGCGCTCAGGGGCCTGTCGCACCCGACGACCAGCCGGCAGGGCAATTATTTCGGCATGGCGGGCATGGGGATCGCCATCCTGACGACGCTCGCCATCGCCACGCCGTCTGCCGGCGGGCTGGGGCTGATCGTCCTCGGGCTGGCCGCCGGCGGCGGCGCCGGCGCGGTGATCGCCCGGCGCATCCAGATGACCAAGATGCCGCAGCTCGTCGCCGCCTTCCACTCGCTCGTCGGCCTTGCCGCCGTCATGGTGGCGGCGGCCGCGCTCTATTCCCCGGAAAGCTTCGGCATCGGCACGCTGGGCGCCATCCACGCCCAGGCGCTGGTCGAGATGTCGCTCGGCGTGGCGATCGGCGCCATCACCTTCACCGGCTCCATCATCGCCTTTCTGAAGCTCGACGGGCGCATGTCGGGCAAGCCGATCCTCCTGCCGGCCCGCCATGTGGTCAATGCCGGGCTCGGCCTCGCGCTGATCGTGCTGATCGCCCTGCTGGTGACGACCCAGAGCACGACGGTGTTCTGGCTGATCGTCCTGCTGTCGCTGGCCTTGGGTGTCCTGATGATCATCCCGATCGGCGGCGCCGACATGCCGGTGGTGGTCTCGATGCTCAACTCCTATTCGGGCTGGGCGGCGGCCGGCATCGGCTTCACGCTCGGCAATCTGGCGCTGATCATCACCGGGGCGCTGGTCGGCTCGTCGGGCGCGATCCTGTCCTACATCATGTGCAAGGGCATGAACCGCTCCTTCATCTCCGTCATCCTCGGCGGCTTCGGCGGCGAGACTTCCGCCGCGGCGGACGACGGCATCGAGCGCACGGTCAAGCAGGGCTCGGCGGACGATGCGGCCTATCTGATGCAGAATGCCCAGAAGGTGATCATCGTGCCGGGCTACGGCATGGCGGTGGCCCAGGCCCAGCATGCGCTGAGAGAAATGGCCGACAAGCTGAAGGCGGCGGGCGTCGAGGTGAAATACGCCATCCATCCGGTCGCCGGCCGCATGCCCGGGCACATGAACGTGCTTCTGGCCGAGGCCCAGGTTCCTTACGACGAGGTGTTCGAGCTCGAAGACATCAACGCCGAGTTCACCCAGGCCGACATCGCCTACGTGATCGGCGCCAACGACGTCACCAACCCGGCCGCCCGCGACGACAAGGCCTCGCCCATCTACGGCATGCCGATCCTCGACGTCGACAAGGCCCGCACCTGCCTGTTCGTCAAGCGCTCCCTCGGCTCCGGCTACGCCGGCATCGACAACACCCTGTTCTACAAGGACGGAACCATGATGCTGCTCGGCGACGCAAAGAAAATGACCGAGGACATCGTCAAGGCACTCGAACAGTAGG